>NZ_VTXF01000026.1:0-80370 GCF_013114585.1 Vibrio sp. 99K-1 | reverse complement strand
CTTGGCTTACTGATTCGTTCTGGTTTCCTAAGAAGCCATCCCGTGTCAGCGAGGTGGCATTATAGAGATTTCGATCACACTGGCAAGCCCTTTTTTAAGTTTTTCTTACTTTTTTGATTGTTCGAGTGTTTTTTGTTCAAAACACGCCATTTTCACTAGTATTCTCCACAAATAAAGGCTTATGGTGCCTATATAAAGGAGGATTTATGAGTTCAATACGTAGTTACAAAGGTATATCACCTCAGATCGGACAAGGTGTCTATATAGATACAAGCTCAGTACTTGTTGGTGATATCAAAATTGGTGATGACTCTAGTGTATGGCCTTTAGTCGCAGCTCGAGGAGATGTGAATCATATCCATATTGGCGATAGAACTAATATCCAGGACGGTAGTGTTCTCCATGTTACCCATAAGAATGCTGAGAACCCTGAAGGTTATCCTCTATTAATCGGCAATGATGTCACTATCGGCCATAAAGTGATGCTACATGGTTGCACGATTAAAGATCGTGTACTCGTGGGTATGGGCGCTATCGTATTAGATGGTGTGGTCGTCGAACAAGACGTGATGATTGGTGCAGGAAGTTTGGTTCCACCTAACAAGGTGCTTGAAAGTGGCTATCTATATGTAGGAAGCCCAGTTAAACAAGCACGCCCACTGAATGATAAGGAACGTGCTTTTTTACAGAAATCAGCTGACAACTATGTTCAGAATAAAAACGACTACCTAGACTCTGTGCTTCCCGTTTAAAGCGCTTTAATCTGAATTCGATTAGAGGAGTCATACTCCTCTTCTTCTATTAACTCTTCCGCTAACTCTTCAATATCAAAACGAAGCTCTGCAAAGATAGCCAAAGCTTGTTCGCCGCCTTCGATTTCTTTGTCTGATAATCGTGACAACTCTTCAATCGACACTTCACACTCAATCAGTGCGCCTGACTGCTGAGCTGGGAAGATAATAGATTGACTCTCTTCATCCCAATTTTGGATATCTGGGAATAGGATTGATTGATTCATTTTTTCTGAATACCTTGTTATATCTCTAGGTTCTTACGTAATTCTCTTAAAATCTGTTTTGTGCCCGGGCGAAGACCACGCCACAACATGAAACTCTCAGCCGCTTGCCCTACTAACATCCCCAAGCCGTCATAAGCAGCATGAACACCATTATCTAATGCCCATTGGTTAAATACCGTATTGCCCGAACCATAAACCATGTCGTAGACGACACTATTATCGTTGAAGATAGCAGGAGAAACTTCTGGTAGTTGACCACTTAGACCTGATGACGTGGAGTTAATAATGACATCAAAGCCTTCGTTCACATCACTTAGCCCCATCCCTTTTATGTTTCCATGCGAAGCAAACATGTCAGCTAACAATTCAGCCTTTGAACTGGTGCGGTTAGCCACCACTAATTGCTGTGGCTTTTGATCAAGCAAAGGTTGAATCACTCCTCTTGCTGCGCCACCAGCACCCAGTAAGAGGACTCGAGCTCCCTCTAATACTACTTGGTGTTGAAGTAAATCTTGAACAAGCCCCTCACCATCAGTGTTATCACCAATGATTTCTCCGTCATCTAGCTTCTTCAATGTATTAACGGCACCAGCTAGTTGAGCTCTTTCAGTCAATCGATTAGCAAACTGATAAGCATCTTCTTTAAATGGTGCTGTGACGTTACACCCTCTTCCACCTTCACTAAAAAAGGCTTTAGCCGAGGTAATGAACTGGCCATGTTCTGGCTGCAGTGCTGCATAGGTAAGCTGCTGGTTAGTTTGGCGAGCAAATAACGTGTGGATGAATGGCGATTTGCTTTGCCCAATAGGGTTACCGAAAACGGCATAACGATCTACTTGCTGTGTCATATCCTTACCTAACAGAAATAATAAAAAGGGTCATCTATATAGATGACCCTATCACTATCCCTATAAGGAAGGAAGAACTACCAAGCTCGAGGTTTTAGGTAGTCACTATAAAGCAACGCTTCTGGTGACCCTGCTTGAGGTTCGTAACGGTACTCCCAGCGAGCCAATGGCGGCATAGACATCAAGATAGATTCTGTGCGTCCGCCACTTTGTAGGCCAAATAAGGTGCCACGGTCATAGACGAGGTTGAATTCAACGTATCGACCACGGCGGTAAAGCTGGAAGTCACGCTCACGTTCACCATAAGCTGTCTCTTTACGACGCTCAACAATAGGTAGGTACGCCGCAGCATAACCTTCACCAACAGCCTGCATGTAAGCAAAACTCTTTTCAAAGCCCCACTCATTTAAGTCATCAAAGAACAGACCACCAACACCACGCGTTTCATCGCGGTGAGGCAGATAGAAGTACTTATCGCACCACTCTTTGTGTTCTTGATACACGTTATCACCAAATGGCGCACACAAGTCTTTAGCGGTTTGATGCCAAGACTGGCAATCTTCATCGAAAGGATAGAATGGCGTTAAATCGAAACCACCACCGAACCACCAAATAGGGTCCTCGCCTTCTTTTTCGGCAATAAAGAATCGAACGTTAGCATGAGAAGTTGGGATATAAGGATTTTTAGGGTGGATAACTAACGATACCCCCATCGCCTCAAACTTACGTCCTGCTAATTCAGGGCGATGAGCGGTTGCTGAAGCGGGCATTGCCTTACCTGCAACGTGAGAAAAGTTTACACCACCTTGTTCAAAGACCGCACCGTCAGTCATAACACGAGTACGGCCACCGCCACCAAGGCGATCGCCAGGTTCGCGTTCCCATGCATCTTCTTTAAACAGTGCGCTACCATCAGCTTGTTCAAGCTGTTGGCAAATCGAATCTTGTAGGCTCAGTAAAAACTGCTTTACTGCTTCTTTATCAATTGCTGACATTTTACTTTCCTTTGCAGGGTTTAACCCTGTCTTAATATTTTCGACGTTTTTGCATCTCTGATTTCGCTTGGCTTGTCACGACCACCCGTTTTCCCTTCAAGAATCGCAACCAAGTGTTGACCAAGTTGCTGTTGTACTTCTTCAGTCGTCATACAAGGCGGTTCGCCCGTCAGGTTAGCACTGGTAGAGGTTAACGGCTTACCGAATTCATTACACATTCTTTGAACCAAAGGGTGATCCGTCACTCGCACAGCGATTGAATCAAACTGACCACTCACCCAATCAGTCACTTTAGCACTGGTTGGCATGATCCAAGTGACCGGCCCCGGCCATGTTGCTTTAACCGTCGCTAGTTGCTCATCGGTCAGTTGGCTTTCATCAATATAAGGAAGCAGCTGCTCGTAACTTGCCGCAATCAAGATCAAGCCCTTTTCAACTGGACGCTGTTTTAACTCGAGTAATTTCTTGATGGCATGTGGATTATCAGGATCACAACCAACCCCAAAAACGCCTTCGGTCGGGTAAGCAATGACTTCGCCCTGTTGTAATGCCTGCAATGTATGTTGAAAGTTATCCACGGGTTGCCTCATTAAGTCAGTTATCGAACTCGCTAAGTGTACAAATTATCACTCACTGTTACTAAAGCTATTTGTTTATAAAATGTATCAATTGGCAATTTAGACTGACGCAAACGTTTTCCTAAAGCAATTTTACCCGTATAATGCGCGCAAAATATCTAATCACTAATTAAATCGTACCTGAAGGAGTTTGAGATGACTGTCGGTATTATCATGGGTTCTAAATCTGATTGGCCAACAATGAAGCTAGCTGCGGACATGTTGGATCAGTTTGGCGTAGCGTACGAAACAAAAGTGGTTTCAGCTCACCGCACACCTCAGTTGCTTGCAGACTACGCAACCAGTGCAAAAGAGCGCGGTATTAAAGTCATTATTGCTGGTGCTGGCGGTGCAGCTCACCTACCAGGCATGGCAGCTGCTTTCACAAGCGTACCTGTACTTGGTGTTCCAGTTCAGTCTAAAGCGCTGAAAGGCATGGATTCTCTGCTTTCTATCGTGCAAATGCCAAAAGGTATTGCTGTAGGTACTCTAGCTATCGGTGAAGCGGGTGCAGCGAACGCTGGCATCCTAGCTGCTCAAATCATTGGTACACACAATGAAGAAATAATGGCAAAAGTAGAAGCATTCCGCTCTGAGCAAACAGAAACGGTACTTGCTAATCCAAACCCTGCAGAGGACTAATTCCCATGCATGTTCTTGTGTTAGGCGCGGGCCAACTTGCTCGCATGATGTCCCTAGCTGGGGCACCACTGAATATTGAAATTTCTGCTTTTGATGTTGGCAGCAAAAATATTGTTCATCCATTAACGCAAGCGATTCTAGGCAACGGCTTAGAAAATGCGATTGAGCGCGCGGACGTGATTACTGCTGAATTCGAACACATCCCTCATGATGTGCTTGAAGTATGTGAGCACAGCGGTAAGTTCTTACCGACCACAGAAGCAATCAAAGCTGGCGGTGACCGTCGCCTCGAAAAAGCGCTATTAGACGAAGCGAACGTAAAGAACGCTAAGTACTATGTGATTAACTCTCGCGAAGACTTTGACGCTGCAATTGTTCATGTTGGCCTACCTATGGTGCTGAAGAGCACACTTGGCGGCTACGATGGCAAAGGCCAGTGGCGTTTAAAGACCTTAGACAACGTTGAAGCAACTTGGACAGAAATGGCCGAGTGCATTACTGCAACCGACAATCAAGCAATCGTGGCAGAAGAGTTTGTTCCATTCGACCGTGAAGTATCACTGGTTGGTGCGCGTGGAACCAATGGAGAGGTTCAAGTTTACCCATTGGCAGAAAATGTTCACACCGATGGCGTATTGAGCTTATCGACCGCAATTGATGATATTGAGCTGCAAGAACAAGCGAAAGCCATGTTTACTGCGGTTGCTGAGCGCTTAGATTATGTTGGCGTGCTAGCACTTGAGTTCTTTGACGTTCAAGGTTCACTGTTGGTTAACGAGATTGCACCACGTGTTCATAACTCAGGTCACTGGACACAGCAAGGTGCCGAGACTTGTCAGTTTGAGAATCACCTTCGTGCGGTCTGTGGAATGCCACTAGGTAGCACCAAGCTGATTCGTCCGACCGCAATGATCAACATCCTTGGTGAAGATACTCTACCTGACGCTATTTTGGCTCAGGGCGGTTGTCATGTGCACTGGTATGGTAAAGAGAAACGAGCAGGCCGTAAGATGGGGCACATTAACGTGAGCGCAGACTACAACGCCGAATTGCAAAGAACATTATGTTCACTAGCAGATATCCTCGACAAAAAAGCTTATCCAGCTATTCATGAGTTCGCTGAGCAGATGAAATAAGCCAGCATGGCTTTGTTAGTTTAGATACAAAAATGGCGCTCAGTGAGCGCCATTTTTATTTCTATAACCTGAGGCTATTCAGATTGAATGTGGTGACATTTGCGGTCGGCACATTGCTTTTTCATCCCTTGAGCTGTTTTCTTCTCAAGTAACAGCGGGAACTGACACGCTTCACAACGACCGATAATAGGCTGCTGGTTTACTGCAAACTTACACTTAGGGTAGTTATCACACGCGTAGAAAGTTTTTCCGTAGCGAGATTTACGCTCGACCAAATGGCCTTTGCCACATTCAGGACAGCCGACCAACGGCTGCTCTTCAGGTTGTTCTTTGGGCTGGTCTAAAGATTCGATGTGATTACACGCAGGGTAGCTGCTACAACCAATAAACATGCCATAGCGACCTTGCCTCAACACCAGCTCGTTTTGGCATTTAGGGCACGGTACACCCAGCTCTTTCACTACATGACCATCGTTTTGGTGCAAAGGCTTGATGTAGTCGCAATCTGGATATTGCTTACAGCCTAAAAACGGGCCGTGCTTACCATGGCGAAGCTGAAGCTCTCCGCCACACTGTGGACACGGTTCATGCTCTAGTGCATGTTCATGTGCTGAAAAAAGCTGATTATCAATCTTACTACTCATGATAAGCCTGTATTAATGCAAGATACCTTGCTCTTTGGTGTACAACAGCTCTTCCATTTGCGTGTAAGCACTTTCATTACCCGGTACATTGAACAGTACCATTAAGATAATCCACTTCAGATCATCCAACTCAAATTCATTGGTCTCTAACCCCATCACACGATCAATCACCATTTCACGAATCTCTGTCGTGAGAACGTTGATCTGCTCAAGGAACAACAAGAAACCACGACACTCCATATTAATACGTGATATCTCTTTACTTGTGTAAACACGCATCGAGGTATTAGAGCACATAGTAATCGCCGCTTGGTTATCGGTATCTTGCAGTGCAGCAAGGTCTTCTAACCAATGGAGAGCCTTATAAATATCATCTTGGTGAAACCCCGCTCGAAGAAGTTCATCTTCAAGTTCGTCTTGATCCACCTGCAATTCAGAATCGCTATGGATGTAGGTTTCAAACAAGTACATCAGTATGTCCATCATCATAGCTAGCCTCTCCCCTTTCGAATATAGCCACCGGAAACTGCAACAACATGCCCTGAGAGCTCAAGCTCTAAAAGCTGCATCATGACTTCATGCACAGGTATATGGGTTCTCTGTGCCAAAATATCAACGGGTGTCGCCTCTAATCCTACGTTAGCTAACAGATGTGGAAATGGCAATTGTTCATTTTCTTCCAAGCTTGGCGCAGGTTCGAATAAATTAGGCTGTTGATCTATAGACCAGTCTAACAGACTCTTTATTTCAACCAATACATCTTGAGCACTCTGTACCAAGCAAGCGCCGGCTTTGATTAAGCTATTGCCTCCACGGCTCGTCGGGCTATGAATAGAACCTGGAAGCGCAAAGACTTCACGTCCTTGCTCCAAAGCATAGCGAGCGGTAATGAGTGAACCACTTTTCTCTGCAGCCTCGATCACCAAGGTTCCTAACGATAAGCCACTAATAATACGATTGCGACGCGGGAAATGTTCAGGTCGCGGTTTGGCACTTGGACGAAACTCTGAAATTAGCGCCCCACTTTCACATATCCTAGCCGCGAGGTTTCTGTGTCTTGCAGGATAAATAGAATCCAAGCCTGAGCCCAATACAGCAAAGGTTTCGCCTCCTTTATCTAGTGCGCCATCATGGGCATAACCATCAATACCAAGCGCTAAGCCGCTGGTGACAATCAAACCATTTTGTACAAACTCTTTAGCGAATGATTTCGCCGTCTGTAGCCCTTCGATGCTGGCATTACGGCTGCCAACCATCGCGATTTGAGGTTCAATCAGCTTTTCAACGTTACCTCTAACGAAAAGCACAGTAGGCGCCGAGGCAATCTCACTCAGCAATTTAGGATAATGTGGGCAACTCGGAGTCAGGATGTGATGGTTGGATTGTTTAGCTCGCCAAGCGAGACAAGCCTCTACCTCTCTTGGGGCTTGTTCTCGTAGATAGGAGATTTGTTTGGTTGATAAACCTAGTGCTTGTAGCTGTTGCCCTGAGTAACCAACAATGTTTAAAGGAGAATCAACACTCAGTAGGCGAGCAAGACGCTTTCCACCCAGTTGCGGAATAAAGCTTAACGTTAACCAAGCAATCAGTTGCTGTTCATTCACTCGCTTCCCTCTTCCGTCACTGCAAGGTCCAAAGGCGATACCGCCACAATGTCGTTACTCACTGGCTTTGAACTTTGAGTGATCAAGGCGAGGCTGAAATACTCATAAGGACGAATGACCATCAAGCTACCGAGCGAGGTACTTGGTAGCTGCACTTTATTACTCGCTGCAGACTCTTTGTAACTGTATTCACCTTGTTTGCCGAACACGACTGCACCACTTTCACTTAGGGTAAACATGGAGCCTTGACGAAGATTGTCCTGTGAGCCTTTATTGATTACCACCACCTGATTTTTAGCGCTGTACTGATTACCCTCGAGAGAACCTAAAACATTGGCGAACTGACCCGCCGCACTAGGGGTAGGATAAAACGTAGTAGAAAGATTCACTTGGTCGACACCCAGTTCGGGTAGTACTAGGTCATTAAGTAGAACTTCTTGCAGCTGAGTGTCTATCTGTAAGCTACTGAACTCATCGTCCACTTCTTTTAAGCGCGCAGTGGCAACCAAGCGCAAAGAAGTGATACTCGCTTGAGGCTGCTGCCTTTGATAAGTTTCAACGGCGCGGTAGATACCCCACTTAGGATGCTGCTGGTTTCCCGAGATAAACAACCGATCTGCACCAGACAAGAAGCGTTTTCCATCGCTTGTTCCCAACACTCGTTGCGCCGAGTCAATATCTTGCTGCTCAACCAAGCGATCAGACTGCAAATAAGGCAAAACCAACCCCTCGTTGACGGTAGGTACTGCTTTCTTCTCCGAGACACGAATCTTAGGGCTGAGTTTGATAACAGGCTTGAGGCTCAAGACAGGTTCACCATTAATCCAAACCAACGACAGTTTGTCTCCGGGATAAATAAGGTGAGGATTTTCTATCTCTGGATTCACCTGCCATAACCTTGGCCACAACCAAGGACTATCGATATACATCGCAGAGATATCCCACAAGGTGTCGCCCTTAACCACCACATAAGCCTCTGGCGCACCTCGCTTAATGGTTAAAGGTTGTTCACTATTCTCTGCCACCACGGCAAAAGAAATTGAGGAAAAAACAAGCGATAAAGTGGAGTAAATATGACGCATGACCTAGCTTCCTTGGTCTGTATATATGACATCGGATTGGAGAATTACCATCAGGATGCTGTCATTTGACCTCTAAAATGTCTAGAATTGAGCCAACAAGGTTAAAGCTGTTTCGGCACAGTTCAATATTTCGAGTGTATATGTCTGTATTACAAGTATTAACATTACCAGATGATCGTCTACGTACCGTGGCGAAACCGGTAAAAGAAGTTACCCCAGAGATTCAAAAGTTCGTTGATGACATGATTGAAACCATGTACGACGAAGAAGGTATCGGCCTTGCGGCGACGCAGGTAGATTTCCACCAGCGTATCGTAGTAATTGATATTTCAGAAACGCGTGATGAACCAATGGTTCTTATCAACCCTGAAATTATCGAGAAACGCGGCGAAGATGGTATCGAAGAAGGTTGTCTATCTGTACCTGGCGCTCGAGCTCTAGTACCTCGCGCTGCAGAAGTAACGGTTAAAGCACTAGACCGTGACGGCAACGAATTCACCTTCGACGCTGATGACCTTCTGGCTATCTGTGTTCAGCACGAGCTTGATCACCTAGAAGGCAAGTTATTTGTTGATTACCTATCGCCACTTAAGCGTAAACGTATTCAAGATAAGCTAGCGAAAATCAAACGCTTCAATGAGAAGCAAGGCAATTAATCGCAGCTATTACTAAATTAAGAAGGAAGCCTACCTTGAGTCAGTCTTTAAGAATTGTCTTCGCAGGTACTCCGGATTTCGCCGCCCGTCACTTGGCGGCGTTGTTGTCTTCGGAGCATGAAGTTATTGCTGTTTATACACAGCCAGATCGTCCAGCAGGCCGCGGTAAGAAACTGACTGCGAGCCCAGTAAAAAACATCGCTCTTGAAAATAACATTCCGGTTTACCAACCAGAAAACTTTAAGTCAGATGAAGCTAAGCAAGAGCTAGCGGATTTGAATGCGGACATCATGGTTGTTGTAGCGTACGGCTTATTGCTCCCACAAGTGGTTCTAGATACGCCTCGCTTAGGTTGTATCAATGTGCATGGTTCTATTCTACCGCGCTGGCGTGGTGCTGCTCCAATTCAACGCTCTATCTGGGCGGGTGATAAAGAGACTGGCGTTACGATCATGCAGATGGATATCGGCCTAGACACAGGTGACATGCTAAGCATCGCTACGTTACCAATCGAAGCGACAGATACTAGTGCATCGATGTACGAGAAGTTAGCAGGCCTTGGCCCTGACGCTCTAGTTGAGTGTTTAGCTGACATCGCTTCAGGCAAGGCAGTAGCTGAAAAGCAAGATGATGAGCTTGCGAACTACGCGAAGAAGCTAAGCAAAGAAGAAGCACGTATCAACTGGAGTGATGACGCGGCTCATATTGAGCGCTGCGTTCGCGCTTTTAACCCATGGCCAATGAGCCACTTTGAAGCTGCAGAAAACAGCATCAAGGTATGGCAAAGCCGTGTGGCAGAGCAAACCTCTGATAAGCCTGCAGGTACGATTCTGCAAGCCGATAAAACTGGTATCTATGTAGCAACAGGGCAAGGTGTACTTGTTCTTGAGCAGCTACAAGTTCCAGGTAAGAAAGCCATGTCAGTTCAGGATATCTTGAACTCTCGTGCAAGCTGGTTTGAAGTTGGAACTCAACTTTCTTAACCGCTTTAAAGCTGCCATCACGCAGTTTAGAAAACCTTTACGAGGGCAGAGATGCCCTCATGTATTTAAATAAATATTCGGTACCCCTCATGAATGTTCGCGCTGCTGCTGCAAATGTCCTATTTCAAGTTGTCGATAAAGGCCACTCTCTTTCACACGCTCTCCCTGCGGCTCAAAAAACGATCCGCCCGCGAGACCATGCTCTACTGCAAGAGATTTGCTACGGCGCACTTCGTTACCTACCTCGCCTAGAGTCAATCGCTAACGAACTGATGGAAAACCCGCTTAAAGGTAAAAAGCGCGTATTCCACCACCTAATTTTGGTGGGCATTTACCAACTGAGCTTCATGCGTATTCCTTCGCATGCAGCTGTTGCGGAAACGGTTGAGGGCACCAAAACACTGCGCGGTCCAAGCCTAAGTGGTTTGATCAATGCAGTATTACGTAGCTACCTACGTGACCAAGAAGAGCTGGATGAAAAAGCCGTTAGCCACAACGCGGGCAAATACGGCCACCCAAGCTGGATTCTAAAAATGCTTCAAGAGAGCTACCCAGAACAATGGGAGCAACTGATTGAAGCCAACAACAGCAAGGCACCGATGTGGCTGCGCGTAAACCGCCAACACCACACTCGTGACGAGTATGTTGAACTGCTTAAAAACGAAAACATTGAATACACCCTGCACTCAGAAGCAGCAGATGCAATAAAATTGGCTTCACCTTGTGATGTAACTTTATTGCCAGGCTTCGACAAAGGTTGGGTTTCAGTACAGGACGCAGCGGCTCAGCTTTCTGTAGATTACCTAACACCAAAAGATGGTGAGCTAATCCTAGACTGTTGTGCAGCCCCTGGCGGTAAAACCGCACACATTCTTGAGCACACCAACGACACTGAAGTGGTTGCGATTGACTGTGATATTAAACGCCTAGACCGTGTTTACGATAACCTTGAACGTCTACAACTGCGTGCCGACGTAATTTGTGGCGATGCTCGCTACCCTGAAGAGTGGTGGATGGGCGACAAATTTGACCGTATCCTGCTTGATGCTCCTTGTTCTGCGACTGGCGTAATCCGTCGTCACCCAGACATCAAATGGCTACGTCGAGCATCTGATATTGAAGCGCTTGCTGAACTGCAAAGTGAGATCATGGATGCAATGTGGCGCCAGCTGAAAGAAGGCGGCACCATGGTTTACGCGACATGCTCTATCACACCGCAAGAGAACGTTCTGCAGGTGAAAGCATTCCTAGAGCGCACTGAGAACGCAACGCTAGTTGGGTCTGATATCGAAAATCCGGGTCGTCAAATACTGCCTGGTGAAGAAGATATGGATGGCTTCTACTACGCAGTTCTAGTAAAACAGGCATAACAATTAACAGCGGCTAAGAATTTTATTTCTTAGCCGCTGTTTCTTTCTAGTGCATTATCAAAGCAAAATGAGAACACTAGAATTACAACGGCAAAAATAAGAGAAAGGCTATGAAGATCATTATCCTAGGTGCTGGACAAGTAGGCGGTACCCTTGCTGAAAACCTAGTGGGTGAAAACAATGACATCACGATCGTCGACTGTAACGCCGACCGACTGCGTGAACTTCAAGATAAATATGACCTTAGGGTTGTAAATGGCTATGCCAGCCACCCAAACACATTACGTGAAGCGGGTGCGCAAGATGCCGACATGTTGGTTGCAGTAACCAACATGGATGAAACCAACATGGCCGCATGTCAGGTTGCCTTCTCTCTTTTTAATACACCAAACCGAATTGCACGTATTCGTTCTCCAGAATATCTGGAAGAGAAAGAAGCGCTGTTCAAATCAGGCGCTATTCCTGTCGATCACCTGATCGCACCGGAAGAGCTGGTGACCAGCTACATTGAACGTTTGATCCAATACCCAGGCGCACTACAAGTGGTGAGCTTTGCAGAACAGAAAGTCAGCCTAGTGGCGGTAAAAGCTTACTACGGTGGTCCACTGGTTGGTAATGCCCTGTCTGCTTTGCGTGAGCACATGCCGCACATCGATACGCGTGTGGCGGCTATCTTCCGTCAAGGTCGCCCTATTCGACCGCAAGGCACCACCATCATTGAAGCCGATGATGAAGTGTTCTTTGTAGCGGCAAGTAACCACATCCGCTCAGTCATGAGTGAGCTACAACGCCTAGAAAAACCGTACCGCCGTATCATGATTGTCGGTGGTGGTAACATCGGTGCAAGCCTAGCGAAACGCCTTGAGCAGAGCTACAGCATCAAGCTTATCGAGCGCAGCTACACGCGTGCAGAGAAGCTGTCTGAAGAATTAGAAAACACCATCGTATTCTGTGGTGACGCCGCAGACCAAGAGCTGCTAACCGAAGAGAATATCGATCAAGTTGATGTATTCATTGCCCTAACCAATGAAGATGAAACCAACATCATGTCAGCAATGCTGGCTAAGCGCATGGGTGCCAAGAAAGTAATGGTACTGATTCAGCGCGGTGCTTATGTCGACCTTGTACAAGGCGGTGTAATTGACATTGCAATCTCTCCACAACAGGCGACCATTTCTGCGCTACTTACTCACGTTCGTCGTGCTGATATTGTTAACGTATCCTCTCTACGTCGCGGCGCTGCTGAGGCGATCGAAGCCATTGCCCACGGTGACGAAACCACATCGAAAGTGGTTGGCCGAGCGATTGGCGATATCAAACTACCACCGGGTACCACTATTGGTGCCATTGTTCGCGGAGAAGAGGTGCTTATTGCGCACGATAGAACCGTGATCGAGCAAGATGACCACGTAGTAATGTTCCTAGTAGACAAGAAGTACGTGCCTGATGTTGAGTCTCTTTTCCAACCGAGTCCGTTCTTCTTGTAGCCTTTTTTCATAAGTCTTCACGTAGAACGCGCTCAGGCATTAAGCTATGGTCAATTTTCGTCCTATATTATTAGTGATAGGGTTAGTGTTATCAAAACTGGCCCTTTTCATGTACATCCCAACACTAGTAGCCTTCTTTACCGGTACCGGTGGCTTTCTCGAATTCGGTCAATCCGTAGTGATCACGCACATCGTAGCGTTCATCTGCTTGAGCTTGGGCCGCTCTGCTAAGTTCCGACTCGGGGTGCGGGATATGTTCCTGATCACCTCTCTGGTATGGACAATAGCCAGTGCCTTCGCCGCACTGCCGTTTGTGTTCATCAATCACATCAGCTTTACCGATGCCTACTTTGAAACTATGTCCGGTATTACCACAACAGGTTCAACGGTATTGAGTGGCTTAGACGGCATGGCACCAAGCATCCTACTGTGGCGCTCGATATTGCAATGGCTTGGCGGCATTGGCTTCATCGTAATGGCGGTGGCAGTACTGCCGATGCTCAACGTCGGTGGTATGCGCCTGTTCCAAACGGAATCTTCCGATTGGTCCGATAAAAGCAGCCCGAGAGCAAAAACCGTCGCCAAGAACATCGTAGCGGTTTATCTGGTATTAACTGGCTTGTGCTTAGTGAGCTACCTGTTTGCAGGCATGAGCGTGTTTGACGCCATCAACCACTCGTTTACCACGCTATCAACTGGCGGTTACTCGACCTCTGATGGCTCGATGAACCACTTCTCAAATAGCGCTCACTGGGTGGGCACAGTGTTCATGTTCCTTGGTGGCTTACCATTCCTGCTATTCGTTAGCGCATTACGCGGTAGAAAACTGTCTATCCTCTACAAAGATGCTCAGGTGAAAGGCTTCACCTACCTGTTTTTGTTCACCAGTGCGGTCATTTCAGCATGGTTAGTGGTGAGAGATGGCTACACCGTTTTGGATGCACTGCGTGTTTCTATGTTCAACATTGTTTCTGTGGTCACCACTACCGGCTTTGGCTTGGAAGACTTCACAGCATGGGGCGCACTACCAACCACCTTGTTTGCCTTCTTGATGATGGCGGGTGCATGTTCAGGCTCAACCTCGGGTGGTATCAAGATCTTCCGCTTCCAAATAGCGATGACGATGCTTCACAAACAAATGATGAAGTTGATTCACCCATCAGGCGTATTTGTTCAACGATACAATCAACGTCCTGTGAGCGACGATATCGTGCGCTCATTGGTAGCATTTGGTTTGATGTTCTTTATTACGATTATCTTAATCGCTGGCGGTTTGAGTGCGATGGGATTGGACCCAATCACCAGTATCTCTGGTGCCATTACAGCGGTGGCTAACGTTGGCCCGGGTATGGGTAGCGTAATCGGTCCAACAGGTAACTTTGCTCCGCTGCCAGACGCCGCTAAGTGGTTATTAAGCTTTGGTATGTTGATGGGTAGGCTGGAGATACTGACGCTGATCGTTCTATTCTTCCCAGCCTTCTGGCGACGCTAGTTGCACTAATATTTAAGGAAACAGAGATGAAATCATACCTACTTATCGCAAGCGCACTGCTGAGCAGTTCAGCTTTCGCCGAGCAGATGCTCACTCTACAAGATGGCAAGCAGATACTGCTGAAAGATGACTTTACTTGGCAGTACGTGGCACACAAGCAGCAAACAAAAGAAGCAGTAACGTCAGAGAGCACGGTGCCTGTTGCTGCCGCACCTGTTGTCGCCGTTCCGATTGCAACGAATGTACAAGGTACGACAATTGTTGTTGATAGCAAGAAGCCAAGCCTACAGCTGTCACAATCAGGGGTTGATGTGGTACTCGGTGCTAGCCACTATCAAGATGGTGAGCTGATTATTCCAACCGCGATTACCAACCAAAGCACACAAGCTGTGATCTTGGTGTCGGTAAAACTCGATCTGTATTCAGCAAGCGGTGAATTATTAGAAGAGAAAACCGTCGCCGTTTGGAAATCAATTAAGCGCATGGCAGATACCTACCTTCGACCAAAAACAGATGCCGAAGGTACTTCTATCAAGCTAGCTGTTGAACAGCACCCTGAGTACCAAGTTAAAGCTGAAATCATTGAAGTACTGACTCGCTAAACCGGAGTCACGTACAGATAGATAGCGAAGAAGTGGCAAGCGCAGCCCGCCAACACAAACAAGTGCCAGATGGCATGGTTGTAAGGGATGCGTTTTGCCACATAGAAAATCACACCCAATGAGTAAATCACACCACCAAGTGCTAATAGCACCAAACCGCCCATCTCGATATTCATCGCCAATTGATACACCACGATCAATGACAACCAGCCCATCGCTAAGTAAGTCACTAATGACAAGCGCTTAAATCGATAGACAAAGGCTATCTTCATAATAATGCCGACCAGTGCAATCCCCCAAATCACTGCCATCAGCCCCATCGCTAATGGCGTTCTTAAACTGACCAGTAAGAATGGTGTGTAACTGCCCGCGATCAGTAAGTAAATAGCGCAGTGATCGAGAGTTTTCAGCAGCCGTTTGGTTTTCTCTGTGGTGATAGAGTGGTAAAGCGTAGAAGCAAGAAATAGCAGGATAATACTGCTGCCATACACCGCCATACTGGTAATCGTCAGCATGTCGGCTTGATGGTCAAACGCACGGCTCAGTAGCAGGATTAAATCAACTACGCCAAGCACAACACCCAAGCCATGGGTTATCGCATTGGCGCGTTCTTCAATGTCACTGTATTCGCTCGCCGATGATGCAGACATAATTATCCTACTAGAGTAAATGTTCGATAATGCTAGTATTACACATTAAGCGTACACGTGTAAGCTTAAATTTTTATGACATGTAAAGCTCTGAGAGATCGAAGACAGTGATCCCTTAGACATCATTTATTCAGAAGAATATTAAGACGCGTTTTCTAGGTACTCAATGACCATCTTACCCGCCTCTTCTGGGGAGGCATCAAGTGGCACACTCAGCTGTCGATGTAATTGACCAATACCCAACAAGCTTGCCAACATACCTTTTGCACCATCGCGATTGCGGTCTATTTCAAACCATAGCTTAAGTTCTTTGTCATCTCGATGAGCAACCACTTCCAGCTCGCGCCAGCGGCCATGGTAAGGCCCAGTGGTTGGAACAAACTCAAACTCTTGAACAAACGGCAGTTCAAAGCCATCAACTGCTTCACACTCTACCTGGCGAATGCGTAGCCCTTGAGCCTCCAGCTCATTGAAAATGCCATCAAGGAGTGCATCAGGACGAACCGTTAAGATATCTTTATCCGAAGGGTCAATCGCCATCGCTATGTCTAACCCTGTTTCCAGCCACACCTTTGAATCGCCAATCGTCACCGGTGTGTTCAATGGAACATCAAACTCACACTCAAAGTCGCGAGTTTCACCCGGCTGAATCACAAACGCGTATGGCAGGCTCCATTTTGCTAGTGAGTATGTCTGCTGCATGCGGCGTGTTTGGCCGCCCTCTTGCCTTTGCGAGTTCATGGTGACTTCTTTTACGTAACGACAGCACAGATTAAGATCGATGTTGTCGATCTCCTGCGGCTGAGCGCCACCATACACATGCACAATAATGCTCGCCTTCTGCCCTGGATACAGCACTTCCTGTTGCAATACCGAATCGACCTTAGCCGACCCAATACCAAAACTTGCTAACGTTTTCTTTAAGAACGACATATGCACCTCCTTTAAAGCATCATCTTAAGCCTGAAAGAGGTTCAAACTCAAATATACTGCTCACACAATTTTAGCTCTAATATCGTCTATTTATCACTCAAGCGTCGATCGATAACTGAGATAGTGATAACCTAATACTCGATATGCATGCATATCATTATCCTGATTTATTATTCGGATTGGCGAAAGCCAGACGAGTGACTCTTCAAGCAATTGAAGCGGATCTCATAGTGAATCAGGCCATTAGATTGGCAATGGATATGCCTGACCGTTAGGTAAATTAATGCGCCCAACAGCTGTCAGGTTCTCGCACACCAACCGTAGTGCGATGCGTCGTCGTAGTGGCTTTGTTGCTGCTCCAACGGCAAAGAAATTGGCTCCTACAATGACTTTAGTTGAGAAGACTGCTTTATTAGCACCGACTACAACAAAAGTAATTAAAGCCGCTTAACAAAAAGCGCAGTTTTTACTGCGCTTTTTTCTTGCCTGGTATTCTCTTGAAATGCGTTTACACATTGGTATTCCTTAACCGATTTGATACCTTAGCCACAAATCATTATAAAATTTGTGGAGAATAAAGTATGAAGTGTCACCGCATAGAAGAACTTCTTGAACTGATGGAGCCAGAGTGGCAGAAAGATCAGGAGCTTAACTTATTAGAGTTCATCATTAAGCTGTCAAAAGAGGCAGGCTACGAGGGCAAGCTTGAAGACCTGACAGACGATGTGCTTATCTACCATCTAAAAATGCGCAACAGCGAGAAAGATGAAATGATTCCAGGTCTGAAAAAGGACCAAGAGAATGATTTCAAAACCGCAATCCTAAAAGCGCGCGGCCTACTTTAATCACTTCAATGTGTTAAAGCATCATTGCCTTATAGATAAATAGCTCAATTCTAAAAAGCGACCTCTGGGTCGCTTTTTTGTTTCTGTTCGCTATTTTTTCGTCACAACTGTTATGACTTTTGTTGTTAAAGGTTGATAGCGTTAAAGAAATGAGAACAAGATTGTCGCTATAATCGCCACCCATAAGGATCTTCTAAAATAATAAGAGTGAGTGCTCTTTCAGCCTAGGCACCAAACTTAAAGCTTAGATCCTCTAACATCATATTTTAAAGCAATGTCGTCAATACTCTCGAAGAAGGGTATAGCCACCAAAAGGATAATCCATGAGTCAGGATAAAATCGATATCAAAGATGTGACTCCTAAAACCTTTAATCCAAAGACACATAAAGGTAATGGAGATCGATTTAACCCAAGTAACCGAATCTATGTTCGAGAAAGCAAAGGTAAATTCCAACAATTACGCCGCTACGGTGGTTGGTTCTTACTTTTACTTTTTGCGCTGATCCCATGGATTCCATTTGGTGAGCGACAAGCAATCTTGCTCGATATCGGTAGCCAGCAGTTCAACTTCTTTGGCACCACTCTATACCCGCAAGATCTAACCCTACTTGCGATCTTATTCATGATTGCCGCCTTTGGCCTGTTCTTTATCACCACCTTTTTGGGCCGCGTGTGGTGTGGCTACCTGTGCCCACAAACCGTGTGGACCTTCATGTACATCTGGTTCGAAGAGAAACTGGAAGGTGCTGCCAACAAGCGAAGAAAACAAGATTCTGGCAAGTTAACCACCAACCTGATGATCAGAAAAACCATCAAGCACATTGCATGGTGGGCGATTGCGATTGCGACCGGTTTAACCTTTGTCGGTTACTTCATTCCAATCAAAGAGCTAGTGGTTGGTTTCTTTACCTTTAACTCTTCGTTCTGGCCTGTGTTCTGGGTACTGTTCTTCGCTGGTTGTACTTATGCCAACGCTGGTTGGATGCGTTCGATTGTTTGTCTGCATATGTGTCCTTATGCTCGCTTCCAATCTGCGATGTTTGATAAAGATACCTTCATCGTAGGCTACGACACTGAGCGTGGTGAGAGCCGCGGTCCTCGTTCTCGCAAGGCCGATCCTAAAGCGCTTGGTCTTGGTGACTGTATTGACTGTAACCTGTGTGTGCAAGTGTGTCCGACGGGCATTGATATCCGTGACGGCCTGCAATACGAATGTATTAACTGTGGTGCGTGTATTGATGCCTGTGACAAGACCATGGAGCGCATGGGCTATGAGAAAGGTCTGATTAACTACACCACGGAGCATAGGCTTGAAGGTCACTCAACTAAGGTGATGCGTCCTAAATTATTGGGCTACGGTGCAATACTTGTTCTGATGCTTGGCTTGTTCTTCGTACAAATCGCCAGTGTCGACCCTGCAGGCTTGAGCGTTCTGCGTGATAGAAACCAACTGTTCAGAGTCAATACTCAGGGGCTGGTTGAAAACACCTATACCCTCAAGGTGATCAACAAGACTCAACAAGAACAAGAGTACAAACTCGATGTCAGTGGGTTACCAGGTTCAATTTGGTACGGCAAACAGACAGTAACCGTTGCTCCAGGCGAGGTTTTGAACCTACCTATCAGTTTAGGTGCCGATCCTGAAAAACTGAGCTCACCAGTTTCGACAATTCAGTTTATACTCTCGGATAATGAAGAGTTTACGATGGAAGTAGAAAGCCGCTTTATCAAGAAACTCTAATACTAATCACACACGATTGGTACAACACCCAATAAATGGAAAAAGGCTCAGTAATGAGCCTTTTTTATTATATGACGATGCAAGCCTTTAACTTTGATAACCTGACCCCCGACTTCATGTGGTACGCACTGGAAAGCATTGGGGTTCGTGCTGAATCTGGGCTTCTTGCTCTTAACAGCTACGAAAACCGGGTATATCAATTTACCGATGAAGACCGTAAACGCTACGTCGTTAAGTTTTATCGTCCTCAGCGCTGGAACAAAGCGCAAATCCAAGAAGAACATGACTTCGCATTAGAATTGATTGACCAAGAAATTCCCGTTGCTCCACCAATGCGGATTAACGGCGCTACCCTACATGAATACCAAGGCTATCTATTCGCGCTATTTGAGAGCGTTGGTGGCAGACAGTATGAAGTAGATAACCTAGATCAATTAGAAGGCGTTGGCCGCTTCCTTGGCAGAATTCATAAGGCGAGTGCAGCGAAAACCTTTCAACATCGTCCAACCATCAGCCTAGATGAATACCTGCATCAACCACGTAAGATCCTAGAAAACTCTCAATTTATTCCAATGCACTTAGAGAACGCTTTCTTTAATGATATCGATCTACTGATCAAAGAATTAGAGAATCAATGGCCAAGCAATATTGAGAACATCCGCCTGCATGGTGATTGCCACCCAGGTAATATCTTGTGGCGCGATGGGCCAATGTTCGTCGATCTCGATGACGCACGTAACGGTCCGGCAGTACAAGACTTGTGGATGCTGCTCAATGGTGAGCGCCAAGATAAGCTGATGCAACTCGATATTCTGCTAGAGAATTACCAAGAGTTTTGTGATTTTAATAGCTCACAACTGAAACTAATTGAGCCTCTACGCGGTCTACGTATGGTGCATTACATGGCATGGCTAGCTAAGCGATGGGACGATCCGGCGTTTCCTCTGGCCTTCCCATGGTTCAATGACCCGAAATATTGGGAGCAACAAGTACTTGCTTGTAAAGAGCAAATTGCTACCCTGCAAGAGCCACCACTTTCGTTAATGCCTCAGTGGTAACCGCAATCGCAACATACAACTAGATAAAAATTCAAACATAATGGAGATTGAATAAATGAAAAAGCTATTCGCATTTTTCTCATTGATCATGTTGAGCCTTACCGCTCACGCTGCGAAATTTAACGAAGGTGAGCACTACAAAGTTCTTGATCTAGAAGCATCAAAGAAACCTGTAGTAACTGAATTCTTCTCTTTCTACTGCCCACACTGTAATAGCTTTGAGCCAATCATCCAGCAGCTAAAACAGCAGTTACCGAAAGACGCTAAGCTACAGAAAAACCATGTTTCATTCATGGGTGGCAACATGGGTCTGCCAATGAGCAAAGCTTACGCGACCATGATTGCACTGAAAGTGGAAGACAAAATGGTGCCAGTGATGTTTAACCGCATTCACAACATGAACAAGCCACCACGCGATGAAGCAGAACTACGTCAAATCTTCCTAGACGAAGGTGTTGATGCTAAGAAATTTGATGCGGCATACAACGGCTTTGCGGTAGATTCAATGGTTCGTCGCTTCGATAAAGCATTCAAAGACAGCGGCCTGTCTGGTGTACCAGCAGTTGTTGTTAACAATCGTTACCTAGTAGAAGCTCAAGGTATCAGCAGCCTAGATGAGTACTTTGAATTGGTTAACTTCTTACTGAAAAAGTAAAAAAACAATCAAAAATACAAAATAAGGGAGCTTCGGCTTCCTTTTTTGTGCCTGACACTTTTTAATGACTTCTTGCAAGAGACACTATCTTTGGATGCGGTTCGGTTTCCCATTTATCCAATTTACCTTTATAAGGTGTGCGATAAAGTGAACCTTTAGATTCCGTTGTTTTCTACAACCTTTTATTAACAGCTATTTATTACTGCCAATCACTGGGGCAAGGAGCCTCTGAATGAAAATCAAATATACGTTATTGGCGTTAAGCGTTGCTGCTGCGCCCGCGTTTGCCAAGCTTGCTGATGAGCCAGGTTTCAGTGGTGAAATCTCTATCAACACTGGTGTCACTTCTTCGACCTCAAATTTTAATATCGACGCTGACAGTAAGCTCTCCTCAACCAATCAAAAAGCTTCGTCTGAGAGCTCATTTCTTGTCGCACCGCTAGGTAGTATCGCTTACACCTTTGGTGAAAAGCTGAACCATCAGGTTTACACAGGTACAGCTCGTGATGATGTTGCTACGGGTACCGTAGTGCTTGAGGTTGGTTACAAATACCAACTTGAATCAGGCATGGTTATCGATGCTTCACTACTGCCAACCATTATGTCTGGTGAAACTTGGGCTGATCCATACAACACGAGCTCAGCTCGCAGTAAAACCGATGAAACCGGAAATGCGTTCCGCCTAAAACTAGAGAGTATTGCTGGCTCTGCGTTCTCATTGGATATGGCTTATGCGACCAAAGATGTGAAAAGCGATTTAGTTGAAGACGCGCTAAAACGCGACGCCGATACCTTGTACCTGAAAGGTCAGTACCGCCAACCGATTAGTCGCACCATGATGCTAGTACCGTCTTTAATTTATCAATCCAGTGATGCAGACGGCGATGCGGCATCGTTCGAGCAATTCGGTGGTGAGGTCAGCTTATTTGGTGGTATGGGACGTCATCAATACGCACTAACAGCGGGCTACAACCAACGCTCTTACGATGCAAGCAGCATCACTTTCCAAAAGAAGCGCAGCGATGACAACATCAATCTATTCGCCGCGTATGAGTATGATCAGTTCATGGATTGGGAAAACTGGTCGTTCGTCTCCCTTGCTGGCTACGGCACAAGCGACTCGAACATTACCTTCTATGATGAGTCTCAATACATTGTTTCAGTTGGCTTGAACTACAAGTTCTAATCCAACCAACACAGATAAACTATCAAACCAAAGCCTGCATCTATGCAGGCTTTTTTCTGCTTTTCACTACACAGCTTGTGCCGTAAGTTGCTTCAATAATCTATCCATCGCGCGGTAACCAAGTGCTTCGGATAAGTGTTTCTTTTCTATCTGCTCGTTACCATCCAGATCAGCAATAGTTCGTGCGACCTTGATGATTCGGTGATAGGCACGAATCGACAAACCCAAACGATGCAGTGCTGTCTCGAGAAACTCCGCATCTTCACGTCGCAGTGGGCAGTACTTTTCAATTTCTCGACTACCGAGCAGTGCATTCGATTTATGGTTCCTAGACAACATGGTTTGACGAGCCTGTTTAACCCTTTGCTTCACGACTTGGGTGGTTTCGCCGCGATCACCACCTTCAGCGAGCGTTCCTTTAGGCAGAAGTGGGATCTCTAGAGACATATCAAACCGATCAAGCAACGGACCTGATAGCCGATTGAGGTAGCGCAATATAATCTGCGGGTTAGCGCGTGCTTGATTACCCTCATAGTAACCAGTCGGGCTAGGGTTCAATGCTCCGATTAATTGGAAGCGCGCAGGAAAGCGAGTTTTGCCTGCCACCCGAGAGATAATGATTTCACCCGACTCCAGTGGTTCGCGCAATGAATCGAGAACCTTACGCTCAAACTCGGGCATCTCATCAAGAAACAGTAGGCCATTGTGCGCCAAAGAGATCTCGCCGGGCCGAGGTACAGAGCCACCACCTACCAGTGCCGCCATTGAACTCGAATGATGTGGAGCACGAAAAGGACGTTGCTTCCAGTTGTACTGATTAATCTCTTGTTGAGTCAAAGAAGCGACCGATGCCGTTTCCATCGCTTCGTCATCACTCATGTCAGGTAACAAATCACGCAGACGAGACGCCAACATGGTCTTGCCCGTTCCGGGAGGCCCGAGAAAAAGTAAGTTATGGTTACCCGCCGCTGCTATCTCCAATGCTCGCTTACCTTGTTGTTGACCAATGATGTCTTGCAAGTCGCGAAGCTCAGATACATCGACTTGATGTTGCTCAGTGCGATACAACCCCAATTGAGCCTGGCCACACATATCCGCACAAACTTCTAACAGGGTTTGAGCCGATTTATGCGCCCCTTTACCAACTAATGCTGCCTGATCACCATTGTGATGCGGTACCACCAAGCAACGCTCAACGCTGTCCGCAGCCAGTGTCGCTGGCAGAACCCCTTTCACTGAACGCAACTCTCCAGACAATGCCAACTCACCAATAAATTCATGCTGCGCTATTTTTGATGTGGGTAACTGATCAGAGGCGACCAAAATCCCAAGCGCGATTGGCAAATCAAAACGACCTCCCTCTTTGGGCAAGTCAGCAGGAGCAAGGTTGACCGTGATTCTTTTCGATGGAAACTCAAAGCGAGAATTGATGATGGCACTTCTGACTCTATCCTTGGACTCTTTAACCGTTGTCTCAGGTAAGCCCACCAGCGTGAAACCGGGCATTCCGTTACTAATATGCACCTCAACCGTCACTTCTGGCGCTTCTACCCCCACACTAGCCCGGCTATGAATTATCGCGAGTCCCATAAGTTTCCTTTCTCTTTGATTTAAAAGTATTCGCTCTGGATATTCGTTGCGCACCAAAGCAATAAGATTGTTATATAGCTTGGTGGAATGGTGTTTTAATGTGAAAAAAGAATGACATTTTCCTTGTCATGCGACAGATTTGTGTGATAACACTAGAGATGTAGACATTTACTGAACAGAATAAACAAGAAAACTCGAATTATATGAACTTCAACGCTCGCATTTACGCACTGATTAACCTGATTATCGTAGTCATTATTGAGACTGCGCGGGGGCGAGTGGGAAAAAAGTAACCACGAATTAGAAAAAACCCCCGCACTGACAAGTCCGGGGGTTTTTTCTAATTTACAGATTCGAATTTTATATTTTTGAACATTTTCGGCTTTGCCGATTTACAGGAAGAATGGGAGCACAAGATGTGCAGAGACAAAGGAAAAAGTTACCAAAATAAAGGTAATACGGGAGAATTCCGATGAAAGGCGCAGAACTAGTTGTATCCGCACTAAAGCAGCAAGGAATTGAGACCGTATTTGGCTACCCAGGCGGTGCCATCATGCCAATCTACGATGCACTTTATGACGGCGGAGTTGAGCACATCTTATGTCGCCATGAGCAAGGCGCGGCCATGGCTGCGATCGGTATGGCTCGTGCAACACAAGATGTGGCAGTATGTATGGCAACCTCAGGTCCAGGTGCTACTAACTTAGTAACAGGCCTAGCCGATGCCTTTATGGACTCTATTCCACTGGTCGCTATCACAGGTCAGGTAGCAAGTTCCCACATCGGTACCGATGCATTCCAAGAGATGGATGTGATTGGTATGTCTCTATCATGTACTAAACACAGCTACCTAGTTACCGACATTGAAGAGCTAGCTCCAACACTAGCCGAAGCATTTGTGGTAGCGAAATCTGGCCGACCTGGCCCAGTTATCGTTGATATCGCCAAAGATGTTCAACTGGCTGAAGCTCCGGTAAACACTCTTCCTGAATTTACTCCTCCTGCAATTCCGGTAGCAACGACTGATGCTATTGAGCAGGCGCAGCACTTCTTATCTCAAGCTACCCGCCCTGTTTTATACGTAGGTGGTGGCGTTCAATTAGCAAAAGCGACCGATGCCGTTCGCGAGTTTTTGCGCCTTAACCCAATGCCAGCAGTAAGCACATTGAAAGGCTTAGGCACTATTGAGCGTGACGACCCGCACTACCTTGGTATGCTTGGTATGCACGGCACGAAAGCCGCTAACCTAGTGGTTCAAGAGAGTGACTTACTGATCGTAGTTGGTGCTCGTTTTGATGACCGAGTAACCGGCAAGCTTGATACCTTTGCACCACACGCGAAAGTTATCCATATCGATATCGATGCGGCTGAGTTCAGTAAACTGCGTCTTGCCGATGCGCCAATTCGTGGCGACATCAACAAGATCATGCCTCAACTTGAATTGAGCCAAGACATCTCCTCTTGGGTTCATCACTCAGAAGGCCTACGTAGCTCATTCAAGTGGCGCTATGACCACCCAGGCGATCTGATCTTTGCTCCACTGCTGTTAAAGCAACTGTCAGACATGATGCCTGCAAGCTCTATCGTTTCAACCGATGTGGGCCAACACCAAATGTGGGCTGCACAGCATATTCAACCTCGCGATCCACAAAACTTCATCACCTCTGCTGGTCTAGGCACTATGGGCTTTGGTTTACCAGCCGCGATGGGTGCTTCGGTTGGCCGTCCTGATGACCAATCTATTCTTATCTCTGGTGATGGCTCGTTCATGATGAACGTGCAAGAGCTGGGTACGCTAAAACGCCGCCAAATCCCAGTGAAGATGGTACTGCTAAACAACTCTCGCTTGGGCATGGTTCGCCAATGGCAATCGCTGTTCTTTGATGGTCGCCACAGTGAAACCATCTTAGATGACAACCCTGACTTCGTGATGTTAGCGAAAGCCTTCGATATCCCGGGCAAGACCATTACTCGTAAAGAAGAAGTAGAGCCCGCTCTAAAAGAGATGCTAGAGAGCAAGACGGCTTACCTACTTCATGTTCTTATCGATGAAGAAGAGAACGTATGGCCACTAGTACCGCCAGGTGCTTCAAACAGTGATATGTTGGAGAACACATAACATGAAAAGATACCTATTAGACATCAAAGCCGATGATAAGCCAGTACTACTAGAGCGTGTTCTTCGTGTTATTCGTCACCGTGGCTTTATCGTTAAACAAGTAGCCGGCACTCAGAACCATGAAAGCAAGATCGCTAGCGTTGAAATCATTGTCGACAGTGAGCGTCCGATTTCCTTCTTGGTCAATCAAATCGAAAAACTGTGGGATGTACGTACCGTTGACGTTATCTCTATCAGTCGTAATGAATTGCCAAACAATAACTTACAACAAAAGATAAGTGCATAAGGAACCGCAAACATGACAGCAAAAACGGCAGACTATATTTGGTTTAACGGTGAAATGGTTCCTTGGGCAGAGGCGAACGTTCACGTCTTAACCCACGCTATGCACTACGGTACTTCAGTGTTTGAAGGTGTTCGTTGCTACAACACACCAAAAGGGCCGGTCATCTTCCGTCACCCAGAACACGCAAAGCGCCTAAAAGATTCAGCAAAAATCTACCGCTTCCCGATTCCTTACACTGAGGAAGAGATTATGGAAGCGACTCGCGAAACACTACGTCAAAACAAACTAGAGTCAGCCTACATCCGCCCTCTAGGCTTTGTTGGTAACGTAGGTTTGGGCGTATGTCCTCCAGAAAATACTGAGATGGACCTTATCATCGCCGCTTTCCCTTGGGGCTCTTACCTAGGTGAAGAAGCGCTAGAAAATGGCGTAGATGCGATGATCTCAAGCTGGAACCGTGCAGCTCCAAACACCATCCCAACGGCAGCAAAAGCGGGTGGTAACTACCTATCTTCTCTACTGGTTGGTGGTGAAGCACGTCGTCATGGTTACGATGAAGGTATCGCTCTCAGTGTCGATGGTTACCTTTCAGAAGGTGCAGGTGAGAACATCTTTGTAGTACGCAATGGCGTGCTATCCACACCACCAGCGACCAGTGCGATTCTACCGGGCATCACGCGTGATTCGATCATGACGCTAGCAAAGGACATGGGTTATGAAATCCGTGAAGAGAACATTGCTCGTGAAGCGCTATACCTTGCCGACGAAGTCTTCATGACAGGTACAGCAGCGGAAATTGTTCCGGTTCGCAGCGTAGACAAAATTACAGTAGGTGAAGGCAAACGCGGTCCTATCACTGAAAAAGTTCAAGCGGCTTACTTTGGTCTCTTCAATGGTACCACTGAAGATAAGTGGGGCTGGCTAGACTATGTTTACCCAGAAAACCAAACTTCAGACAATCAGTAAGCAACAGCCAAATATTTTATAAGGATTTAAGCAATGCCAATCTATCGTTCAGCAACGACTACCCACGGACGCAACATGGCTGGTGCGCGCGCTTTATGGCGTGCAACTGGCGTTAAAGATGATGATTTCGGTAAGCCAATCATCGCAGTTGTAAACTCTTTCACTCAATTCGTACCAGGCCACGTTCACCTTAAAGATATGGGTCAATTGGTTGCAGGTGAAATCGAGAAAGCGGGCGGTATCGCTAAAGAATTCAACACCATCGCAGTTGATGATGGTATCGCAATGGGTCACGGCGGCATGCTGTACTCACTGCCATCACGTGAGCTTATCGCAGACTCTGTAGAGTACATGGTTAACGCTCACTGTGCGGACGCGATGGTATGTATCTCGAACTGTGACAAAATCACTCCGGGAATGATGATGGCAGCTATGCGCCTAAACATCCCAGTGATCTTTGTATCAGGCGGCCCAATGGAAGCAGGTAAAACCAAGCTTTCCGATCAAATCATCAAGCTAGACCTTGTTGATGCAATGATCCAGGGTGCCGATCCAACAATTTCAGACGAGCAAAGTGAGCAAGTAGAGCGCTCTGCGTGTCCAACATGTGGTTCATGTTCAGGTATGTTCACAGCTAACTCAATGAACTGTCTAACTGAAGCACTTGGTCTATCTCAGCCTGGTAACGGCTCTATGCTAGCAACGCACGCTGACCGTGAAGAGCTGTTCATCAATGCCGGTAAGCGTATCGTTGACCTGACTAAGCGTTACTACGAGCAAGACGATGAATCAGCACTGCCTCGCAATATCGCGAACCGCGCAGCCTTTGAAAATGCAATGGCTCTAGATATTGCAATGGGTGGTTCGAGTAACACCGTTCTTCACCTATTGGCAGCAGCTCAAGAGGGTGAAGTCGACTTTGATATGGGTGATATCGACGAGATGTCTCGCCGTGTTCCACACCTATGTAAAGTAGCTCCTTCAACACCGAAATATCACATGGAAGACGTTCACCGCGCAGGTGGTGTAATGGCTATCCTTGGTGAACTAGACCGTGCAGGCCTACTGAACAACCAAACTCGCACTGTGCTTGGTCTAAGCATGCAAGAGCAGCTTGCTCAATACGACATCATGCAGACAGAAGACGAAGCGGTACTTAAATTCTTCCGTGCTGGCCCTGCGGGCATTCGCACGACTAAAGCCTTCTCGCAAGATTGTCGTTGGGATCGCCTTGATGACGACCGTAAAGAAGGTTGTATCCGTACTAAAGAGAATGCATTCAGCCAAGAAGGTGGCCTAGCGGTACTTTCAGGTAACATCGCCGTTGACGGTTGTATCGTTAAGACAGCTGGCGTTGATGAAGAGAACCTGAAATTCCAAGGCCCAGCGATCGTATTTGAAAGCCAAGACACCGCCGTAGAAGGTATCTTAGGTGGCAAAGTAAAAGCGGGTGAAGTGGTTGTTATCCGTTACGAAGGTCCTAAAGGTGGCCCGGGCATGCAAGAGATGCTTTACCCGACGACTTACCTAAAATCTATGGGCTTAGGTAAGTCTTGTGCACTACTAACCGATGGTCGCTTCTCTGGTGGTACATCGGGTCTGTCTATCGGTCACGCTTCTCCAGAAGCAGCAAGTGGCGGTGTGATTGGTCTAGTCAATACTGGCGACATCATCACTATCGATATCCCTAGTCGCTCGATCACACTTGACGTGCCTGAAGCTGAACTAGAAGCGCGTCGTGTTAAGCAAGACGCACTAGGCTGGAAACCAGCAGACCGTCAGCGTGAAGTGTCGTTCGCACTGAAAGCTTACGCAAGCATGGCAACCAGTGCCGACAAAGGCGCGGTGCGTGATAAGTCGAAGCTTGAGGGCTAATCTATGAGTGATGACACGGTCAGTCCCCAAAAACAAACTGGCGCAGATTATCTGCGTCAGATCCTGAGAGCGCCAGTTTACGAAGCCGCAATCGTGACACCTCTTCAAGAGATGCCTCGCTTAAGTGCTCGCATTGGTAATCAGGTTCAGCTAAAGCGTGAAGACCGTCAGCCGGTCCACTCGTTCAAGCTACGTGGTGCCTACAACATGGTATCAAGCCTTTCAGAGCAACAGAAAGCCGCAGGTGTGATTGCAGCATCGGCAGGTAACCATGCTCAAGGTATGGCGCTGTCCGGTTCTAAGCTTGGTATTCAAACCACGATTGTGATGCCAAAAACCACACCAGACATCAAGGTTGATGCGGTACGTGGCTTTGGCGGTAACGTAGTTCTACACGGCAGCAACTTTGATGAAGCTAAAGCTGAAGCAGAACGCCTTTCCGCTGAACATGGCTACACCTTTGTGCCTCCTTTCGATCACCCATTAGTGATCGCCGGACAGGGCACCATGGGTATGGAAATGCTTCAGCAAAATGGTCACATGGATTACATCTTTGTGCCTGTCGGTGGTGGTGGTTTGGCTGCGGGTGTTGCCGTGCTAGTTAAGCAATTGATGCCAGAAATAAAAGTCATCGCGGTTGAACCTGAAGATTCATCTTGCTTGAAAGCAGCACTGGATGCCGGTGAGCCAGTAGTACTGGATCAAGTCAGCATGTTTGCCGATGGCGTTGCGGTTAAGCGCATTGGTGAAGAGACATTCCGTCTGTGTCAGCAGTACATCGATGGTCACATAGCCGTATCTAGCGATGAGATCTGCTCTGCGGTCAAAGACATCTTTGAAGACACTCGTGCGATTGCCGAGCCTTCTGGTGCGCTTGCTCTGGCTGGTTTAAAGAAGTTTGCAGAGCAGAACCAACTGCAAGGCAAACAACTGGCAACGGTACTTTCTGGTGCTAATACCAACTTCCATGGTCTGCGTTATGTGTCTGAACGTTGCGAGCTGGGTGAGAAACGAGAAGGTCTACTTGCGGTTACTATTCCAGAGCGACAAGGTGCCTTCCTAGAGTTCTGTAATATCATTGGCGGCCGTGCTGTGACTGAGTTTAACTACCGTCATAACGATGACAGCCTAGCGAACATCTTCGTCGGTGTACGTCTCAATGGTGGACAAGAAGAACTCGATCACATCATCAACGACCTGCGTGAAGGTGGCTATCCAGTCGTCGATCTGTCTGATGATGAGATGGCAAAACTGCACATTCGTTACATGATTGGTGGCAAACCATCAAAACCATTGAAAGAGCGCTTGTACAGCTTTGAGTTTCCAGAATATCCAGGTGCATTGATTAAGTTCCTTGATACATTGGGCACCCATTGGAATATCAGCCTGTTCAACTACCGTAACCACGGCGCTGATTACGGCCGTGTATTGTGTGGATTCGAACTGGATGATGATGATTTGGCTCAGTTCTCTACTCACCTCAGAGAGCTTGGTTACCAGTGTAAAGATGAAACCGATAACCCTTCTTACAAGTTCTTCTTGTCATAAGAGAGAGTTACCGAAACAAAAGAGCGAGTTTTCACTCGCTCTTTTTGATCTTACCAACAAAGATCTTTCAACTAGATCGCTTTGCGATGATCCAGCCAATCACGGTGAAGTTGTTCACTGGATCCTAAATAATTGACCATCCACTCGATCAACTTATGGTTATCGTCTTTTCGCCACACCAAGCAACACTGACTCAACGGGCTTGGTTCTGGCAAGATTTTCTCCACCAGCAAACCTTGTTCGATAATCGGCGCGGCAATATGCCTCGGCATGTACCCCACTCCAACGCCGTTCTTGAGGCATTCAATAGCGCTATACCAGTTAGGTAACAGCAAACGCCTTTGATTGGTGTAGTGTCCAGTATGACGCTTAGGCAGCACGCTTGAGGTATCATCCAAGCAGATGGCTGGATATTGGCTCACGAACTCTTCATTAAGGTTCTGTTCGCGCACACACGGGTGGCTTGGCGACATCACAAACGCCCAATCTAATTGCCCCATGTCTTTGACTTCAAAATCGCCACCAACTGGCACAGCTGACGTGGCGCCAATCACGATATCCGCCCTGCCCTGTGCAATCGCTTCCCATGAACCGTTGAATACCTCCATGTTGATCTGAAGTTCGGCAAATTCAAAGGTTTGATAGAACTCTTCAATCATCGGCTTCATCTTGTCGAGCTTCACCACATTGTCGAGCGTGAGACGCAAAGTTTTCTTCCAACCACGGGCTGCTCGACGAGTCTGGGCACTGACCTCTTCCATTTGCCTCAGTAGTGCACGCGCCTCTTCAATGAACAATTCACCTGCCGGAGTGAGCTCGACCTTTCTAGGTAAACGCCTGAAAAGTAGTACATCTAGTTCTTGTTCGACCTGTCTAACACCATAGCTGATCGCCGAGGGCACTTTGTGCAACTGCTCCGCCGCAGCAGTAAAGCTACCTAAACGCGCTACCGTGTCGAGCATTTCTAAAGAGGATTTAGAGAACATAAGCCTTCAAATTTTTTGATTGATAACCACATATTTTAGCGTTTTATTTTATCAGATCCGAAAAATAGAATGTCAGCATAAATAAACAGGGACTTTCACCTCTGTATATCAAACAATTTTTTTGATGATAAAAACATCACTACTTTTAGCGTAATGGCATCTTATGAATATTTCTAAATTTCAATTGGTCTACCTTGCAGTACTTTCAATGCTAGGTTTTATCGCGACTGATATGTACCTTCCTGCATTTAAGGCGATGGAGATCGATTTCGCAACCGGTCCTGAACAGATCGCCCTATCTCTTACTGTATTCCTTGGTGGTATGGCTATGGGTCAACTGCTTTGGGGATTAGCGAGCGATAAATACGGTCACCGTAACACGCTGGCGGTTGGTCTTTTGATTTTCACTGCCGCTTCGTTCGGTTTGGCATTCAGTACTGAAGTTTGGCACCTACTGACGCTGCGCTTCATTCAAGCGATTGGCGTATGTGCACCAGCGGTAATCTGGCAAGCGATGGTTATCAAGCGCTACTCTGAGAGCAGCAGCCAACAAATTTTTGCAACCATCATGCCTTTGGTGGCACTGTCTCCAGCGCTGGCACCTCAACTTGGTGTGTTGCTGGCAGATAACTTTGGCTGGCACAGCATCTTCGTAACATTAACCCTAATGGGTGCGCTGCTAGTGGCAACCACTATGGCTCAGCCAAAAGAAGCACCAGAAGTAAAACAAACATCAGTGAAAACTGATATCAAAATGCTGCTTAAATCGAAGCCTTACGTGGGTAACGTATTGATGTTTGCATCGGCTTCTGCAGCGTTCTTTGCTTACCTAACGGGTATGCCTGAGATCATGGCGCAATTAGGCTACGAAGCAAAAGACATTGGTCTGAGCTTCATCCCACAGACGATCGCATTCATGGCAGGTGGTTACTTCGGTAAGCAAGCCGTGAAGAAATATGGCGATGGTGTGGTGCTAAGAAATCTGATCGGTTTGTTCAGCGTTGCTGCAATGCTTATCTTTATCGCATCACAGTGGGAACTGACATCAATCTGGCCTCTACTTGCACCCTTCTGTCTGATTGCAGTAGCAAATGGCGCACTTTACCCAATCGTAGTAAACCGTGCTCTATCAAGTGCAAAACAAAGCCCAGCAACAGCGGCTGGTCTACAGAATAGCTTACAAATCAGCATCAGCGGCCTTTCAAGCGCATTGGTAGCAGCAATGGCGAGCCAAGCATTAAGTGCGACAGGCATCGCGGTTGTGATTTGTTTGGGCGCATTGTGGATTGGTTACATCGTTTCAAACAAAGAGCTTTCAGAACACTTCGCTGCGCCGGATAACTCTCGCGTTGTAGCAGAAGAGAAACAAGACTAGTTTCTAGTTTAATAAAAACTAAAAAGAGCGAGGTAACTCGCTCTTTTTACATCTGAATTTTGTACTCACTAGAGTTAATGCGTAGCCGCTTCTCCATCAACAACTTCTAACGCAGGCGCCTTATGGCGGCTGTATTCATCATAATTAACCACTCGACTGCGTCCCATGTCTTTCGCCATGTACAGCGCGTTGTCCGCCATCTTCACCAGAGATTCGGTATCGGAGGCAGGCTTAGGATACGTAGCAACACCGATCGATACACCCAACTGACCTAAAGAAAGTCCTTTGTGTTCTAGGTGCATAGAACGAACTGCATCACACAAGGTTTGTCCGAACTCGGTCGCTTGCTGCATAGTGTAATGTGGAAGCAGCACCGCCAACTCTTCACCACCTAAGCGACAAGCTATCTCATCTTCACTGACACTTTGTTTGAGTAGCGCGCTAATCTCTTTCAACACGAAATCACCTGCATCATGACCAAAGTTATCATTGAAGCGTTTGAAGTGATCCAAATCGAGCATCAGCAAAGACAGTGGCTGCTCGCTGGTGGCTGAGTTCATTGAGTGCTCTTCCAACTTCTGCTCGAAGAAGCGACGGTTGAATAGTCCTGTCAGTGGATCGCTCAATGCTTGTGAGCGAAGCTTCTCTTGCAGGCTCAAGTTAGCCAGCGCCAAGCCTAGGTGTTCTGACACACTGAAAGCCAATTGCTCGGTGATGGGGTCAATCTCGATATGACCTTGACCGAAATAGAGGTGCATGATGCCTATGGTATTGCCATGCGCGGTCAATGGGATACAAAGGGTTTGATTGTTTTCCATCTCGTGCATGTGCCCACAAGTTAACGAATGGAAGTCATCATTTGATTGATGTGCTCGCCCCTTACGCAGTGACCAACACTCTTCAGGTGCAAAGCTCGTACTTCCGGGCCAAGCGTCTCCCCAATCTAGCTGGGTAATTAATTGATTTCGTGATGCTCGCATCAGTGAAACGCTGCCGTTCACCTTACCAAGAATTCGCGGCAAGATATCTGAAACGATCTGCTGAGCTTCCACCATGTTATTACACGCTGCAAGCATGTTGGCCAAACGGTGCATCAACTCAATCTCATGGGTTCTTTGGCGAATACGCTCATCTTGCTTCTTCTGCTCTTCTTCAACCTTGTGCACGATCTGACGGTTACTCACATACGAAGTGCCAATCAAAAAGCTCAAGCTCAATACAACCATCCCGATCAGAATACCCATTAGTTGGAAGTTCATCTGCTTAAGTTGATGCATTGGTGAAGAGATTACGATAACGAAACTGCTACCGTTCATCGACTCTTTATGCGAGTAATAGATACGATCAACGGAGGTAACGGTACTAAAGCGCACGTCACTACCAAGGCCGTTTTTTAAAGCTTGTTGAAACTCAGGACGATTGCTGTGGTTCTCAACACTCGCCAATGCATGATCAGAAAGGTCTGTATCACCAATCACCACACCATCAGGCGTAATAACCTGGATTCTCAATCGCGTACTGGCTTGAGTAAGATTGCCAATGTAATCATCCACATCCACTCCAGCAGTAAATAGGCTACTATCTTCACGGATCTCATAAACAACGTCAGACATCAATGAGACGAGATGGTTACGTTCGTTCTCTACCACTAACTTTTCCAAAGTGATGTAAAAACCATACAGGCCCACCAGCATTGAAAAAGATAAAATAATGATCGGCAAAGTTTGCCACTTTTTATCGACGAGCTTCATCTTGCGCACACTTTCAATTTACAGAACAACAACCCGATTATTAACAATCGTCCTACAAAATACAATTAGGAAATAGATTATTTTTTTGTCAGTCAGTGATGACAAAAAAGCCAGCAACGTAAGTTGCTGGCTTTCACAAGAATCAAACTTTAGGTGTTAGAAGATTACTTCTTCTTTGGGCGCTGCCAGTCCGCAATTTTGCGCTCTTTAGCACGGCTGATAACCAGTTCGTTCTCAGAAACGTCACGTGTTACCGTAGAACCAGCACCCACTGTCGCACCATTACCGATAGTAACAGGCGCGATTAATTGGCTATCAGAGCCAACGAATACGTCATCGCCAATGATGGTCTTAAACTTATTCGCACCATCGTAGTTACAAGTAATGGCACCTGCACCCACGTTAACACGCTGACCAATCTCTGCGTCACCTAAGTAAGTAAGGTGGTTCGCTTTAGAGCCTTCACCAAGACGAGTGTTCTTCACTTCAACAAAGTTACCAACATGCGAATCATTGCGCATGTCAGCGCCTGGACGTAGGCGAGTAAATGGACCAACTGTGCAGTCTTCACCAACAGTCGCACCTTCAATTACGCTGTATGGGCGAATAACGGTGTTGTCATCAATTTCGCAGTCTTTTAGTACACAGCCAGTACCGATAACCACGTTATCACCAATGCTTACACTGCCTTCAATAATAACGTTGGTGTCGATCTCAACGTCCATACCACATTGTAGTTCGCCACGTAGATCAAAGCGACTAGGGTCGCGTAGCATAACGCCCTGCTTCAATAGTTTGTCAGCTTGTTCTGCTTGGTAAGCACGCTCTAAACGAGCAAGTTGAGAGCGATCGTTCACGCCTTCAACTTCAATTGGGCTTACAGGGTGTACCGCTTCTACCGCACGACCTTCATCGTGAGCTGCAGCAATCACGTCAGTTAGATAGTATTCACCTTGCGCGTTGTCATTGCTTAGACCTGACAACCAACGCTTCAGATCGCCACCTGTCGCAACCATCACGCCGGTGTTGATCTCTTTGATAAGCTTCTGCTCATCCGTTGCATCTTTTTGTTCAACGATCGCCACTACTGGACCATTGCGACGAATGATACGGCCGTAACCCATTGGGTTATCCAGCACAACCGTGAGTAGTGCGATGCCACCATTTGGTTGAGCGTCTAATAGGTTTTCAATGGTTTCAGGCGAGATAAGCGGAACATCACCGTAAAGCACCAGGACTTTCTCATCATCAGCAAAGTGCGCTGATGCCTGATCAACCGCGTGGCCTGTACCTAACTGCTCTGCTTGCAGTGCCCAATTTACCGATTCCTCAGCCAAAGTAGCCTTCATCTGATCACCACCATGACCATAAACCAAGTGGATATTTTGAGCGCCTAGACCATTACAGGTATCGATCACATGCTTCACCATTGGTTTGCCCGCAAGAGTGTGCAGAACCTTTGGTGTGTTTGAGTACATGCGAGTACCTTTGCCCGCTGCAAGAATTACCGCGCTAAACTTCATTGTAAACCTATCCGACGTAATTTTTATTAAGCTGATATTGTAACCGTTTTGAGGCAAAAACTTAAATCGTAATAACCATTTAAACGTTAGGTATACGTATAGAGAGCGTTTATGAGAGCGCAAAAAACAAAAAGGCGACCCTTAGGTCGCCTTTAGCTCAGAACCAATAATCTTATAAAAGATTAGCGGCGCTGTTTTGTCAGTTCGATAACTCGTAACTGAGCAATGGCTTTAGCCAGTTCACCGGCCGCTTGTGCGAAGTCTATGTCGCCATGCTGATTTTGGATATTCTCCACAGCCTTGCGCTTAGCTTCTTCCGCCTTTGCTGCGTCTAGTTCTTCACCACGGATAGCTGTATCAGCCAGTACAGTCGCTGTACCAGGCTGAACTTCTACCATACCACCAGAAACATAAATGATTTCTTCGTGGCCGTGCTGCTTAACAATACGCACCATACCAGGCTTGATAGCGGTCAGCAGTGGAGTATGACCATGGAAAATACCAAGTTCACCCTCACTACCGGTCACCTGAAACGTCTCAACAAGACCAGAGAAAAGCTTTTTCTCTGCACTTACTACGTCTAGGTGAAAGGTTATTGCTGCCATATCGCCTCCTAGTTAGCCTTATAGCTTCTTAGCATTCTCAATAGCTTCGTCGATAGTACCGCAGTACATAAACGCTTGCTCTGGAATGTCATCGTATTCACCAGATAGTAGACCTTGGAAGCCACGTAGAGTCTCTTTTAGAGGTACGTAAACACCTGGGTCACCAGTAAATACTTCCGCTACGTGGTAAGGCTGAGTAAGGAACTTCTCAATCTTACGAGCACGAGATACTACCTGCTTATCTTCTTCAGATAGCTCGTCCATACCTAGGATAGCAATGATATCTTTCAGCTCTTTATAGCGCTGAAGTGTAGACTGAACGCCACGAGCGATGTCGTAGTGCTCTTGTCCAACTACCAATGGATCCAGTTGGCGAGATGTAGAATCTAGCGGGTCGATCGCTGGGTATAGACCCATAGCTGCGATGTTACGGTTAAGTACAACCGTTGCATCCAAGTGCGCGAACGTTGTTGCTGGAGACGGGTCAGTCAAGTCATCCGCAGGTACGTATACCGCCTGTACAGACGTGATAGAACCTTGCTTAGTTGACGTAATACGCTCTTGTAGAACACCCATTTCTTCTGCAAGAGTAGGTTGGTAACCTACCGCAGAAGGCATACGGCCTAGAAGTGCTGATACCTCAGTACCTGCAAGCGTGTAACGGTAGATGTTATCTACGAATAGTAGAACGTCACGACCTTCGTCACGGAAACGCTCAGCCATTGTTAGACCAGTCAGTGCAACACGTAGACGGTTACCTGGTGGCTCGTTCATCTGACCGTAAACCATCGCTACTTTAGATTCTTCAGGGTTTTCAACGTTTACAACGCCTGCTTCCTGCATTTCAAAGTAGAAATCGTTACCTTCACGAGTACGCTCACCTACACCTGCAAATACAGATAGGCCAGAGTGTTGAAGTGCGATGTTGTTGATAAGTTCCATCATGTTAACGGTCTTACCTACACCTGCACCACCGAATAGACCGATTTTACCACCCTTAGCGAATGGACAAACCAAGTCGATTACCTTAACACCCGTCTCTAGAAGAGCTGTCTCGTTAGACTGTTCTTCGTAGCTTGGAGCTTCACGGTGAATTGCGTAGTGCTCTTCTGCACCGATTTCACCACACTCATCAATCGCGTCACCTAGAACGTTCATGATACGACCTAAGGTCTTAGTACCTACTGGTACTGAGATTGGAGCGCCAGTATTTTCAACTGTCAAACCACGACGTAAACCATCAGAGCTACCCATTACGATTGCGCGAACTACGCCACCGCCAAGTTGTTGCTGAACTTCAAGAACTAGACGCTCTTTCACTTCATTAACATTCAGAGCATCGTATACACGAGGTACTTCGCCCTGTGGGAACTCTACGTCGACTACCGCACCGATGATCTGTACGATCTTACCTGTAGCCATCGTTAATCCTCTAACTATTTAGTTTTACCTAAGCTTAAAACGAATAAGCGATTAAACCGCTGCTGCGCCTGAAACGATTTCAGAAAGTTCTTGTGTAATAGCCGCTTGACGCGCCTTGTTGTACACAAGCTCTAAATCATCGATTAGGTCGCTAGCGTTGTCGGTTGCAGCTTTCATTGCAATCATTCGAGCCGCTTGCTCACAAGCAAGGTTCTCTACCACACCTTGGTACACTTGAGATTCGACGTAACGAACCAATAGTGCATCTAGTAGTGGTTTTGGCTCAGGCTCATAAATGTAGTCCCAAGCATGATCGCGCTGCATATCTTCGCTATCTGATTTAGGCAAAGGAAGTAATTGATCGATCGTTGGTTCTTGTACCATAGTGTTTTCAAACTTGTTGAACACTACGAACAGGCGATCCAATTCACCTTCATCATATTTCTTTAGCATTACGCTTACAGAGCCGATTAAGTCTTCAAGGCTTGGGCTATCGCCTAGGCCAGAAACTTGAGCTGCTACTTTCGCGCCGCTGTTGTTGAAAAATGCTGTTGCTTTTGAACCGATAATTGCCAGTTCAACGTCAGCACCTTTCTCAGACCAATCTTTCATGTCGTTCATGGCTTTCTTGAACAAGTTAATGTTCAAACCACCACAAAGACCACGGTCTGTAGAAACGATGATGTAACCAACACGTTTGGCTTCACGTTCCTCAAGATAAGGATGCTTATACTCAAGGCTACCGTTAGCCAAATGACCGATCACTTTACGCATTGTTTCTGCATATGGACGAGTAGCTTCCATTGCGTCTTGAGAACGACGCATTTTTGAAGCTGCTACCATTTCCATTGCTTTCGTAATCTTCTGTGTGCTTTTAACACTACCGATTTTATTACGTATCTCTTTTGCGCCGGCCATCGTTACTCTCCGTTAATGGTATGAGGTGACCCGAAGGCCACCCACCAATTACCAGGTCTGGGTTGCTTTGAAATCGTCAACAAGCTTCTTCAGCTCAGCTTCGATATCATTGTTGTAAGCACCCGTTGTGTCGATCTGTGTAGCTAGATCGCCATATTGACCGCGAGCAAACGATAGTAAAGCAGCTTCAAAGTCTAGAAGCTTAGCAAGCTCTACGTCTTGAAGGTAACCACGCTCTGCAGCGAAGATTACAAGTGCTTGGTCAAATACAGACATAGGAGCGTATTGCTTCTGCTTCATTAGCTCTGTAACTTTTTGACCATGGTCTAGCTGCTTCTTAGTCGCTTCATCAAGGTCAGACGAGAACTGTGCGAATGCCGCAAGTTCACGGTACTGTGCTAGAGCTGTACGGATACCGCCAGATAGCTTCTTGATGATTTTAGTCTGCGCTGAACCACCTACACGAGATACTGAGATACCTGGGTCAACAGCTGGACGTACGCCCGCGTTGAATAGCTCAGTTTGTAGGAAGATCTGACCATCGGTAATCGAGATTACGTTCGTCGGTACGAATGCAGATACGTCACCAGCTTGCGTTTCGATGATAGGAAGAGCAGTTAAAGAACCAGTCTTGCCTTTCACTTCACCGTTAGTGAATGTTTCTACGTAGTGTTCGCTTACACGAGCAGCACGCTCTAGTAGACGAGAGTGAAGGTAGAAAACATCACCTGGGAACGCTTCACGACCTGGTGGACGCTTAAGTAGTAGCGAGATCTGACGGTAAGCTACTGCTTGCTTAGATAGATCATCATAAACAATCAGTGCATCTTCACCGCGATCACGGAAGTATTCACCCATCGCACAACCTGCGTATGGCGCTAGGTATTGTAGCGCTGCAGATTCAGAAGCTGATGCAACAACAACGATAGTGTTAGCTAGCGCGCCGTGCTCTTCTAGTTTGCGAACTACGTTAGCGATAGTCGATGCTTTCTGACCGATTGCTACGTAGATAGAGAAAATACCTGAATCTTTTTGGTTAATAATCGCATCGATCGCCATCGCTGTTTTACCAGTTTGACGGTCACCGATTACTAGTTCACGTTGACCACGACCGATTGGGATCATTGAGTCAACAGACTTGTAACCAGTTTGTACAGGTTGATCTACCGATTTACGGTCGATTACACCTGGTGCAATTACTTCTACAGGCGAAGTCAGTTTCGCTTCGATAGGACCTTTGCCATCAATTGGCTCACCTAGTGTGTTTACAACACGACCAAGTAGTTCTGGACCTACTGGCACTTCAAGAATGCGGCCAGTACCTGTAACTTTCATGCCTTCCTGTAGGTCAGCATATGGGCCCATTACAACAGCACCAACCGAATCACGGTTCAAGTTAAGTGCTAGCGCGTAACGGCCACCCGGTAGTTCAATCATTTCACCTTGCATCACGTCCGCTAGGCCGTGAATGCTAAGGATGCCATCGCTTACCGAAACGATAGTACCTTCATTGCGAGCTTCACTAACAACGTCGAAAGATTCAATACGTTGTTTAATTAGATCGCTAATTTCAGTGGAATTAAGTTGCATGCTCCAATCCCCATTAAGACTGCAATGCATCGCTCAGGCGGTCTAGTCGACCACGCGCTGAGTTATCGATGACTAGGTCTCCGGCTCGAATAATAACTCCGCTAAGCAGAGTCTCATCTATACTGCAATTCAGCTGTACTTTGCGCGCTAGGCGCTGTTCCAATTTGCTGCTGATATCTGCGCGTTGTTCTTCAGAAAGTTCAACCGCTGAAGTTACTTCAACGTCGATCTCTTTCTCGTGCTCTTGTTTGAGCAATAAGAACTCTTTGCAAACATCAGGAAAAGCCATTAAGCGGCCATTCTCTGCCATCACTTTAATCAAGTTCTGGCCGAATTCATCAAATTGTTCGCCACAAACTGCAATGAATACTTCCGCTAATTTTTCAGCAGTTAGAGAACTGCTTAGTAGATTGTGGATATCATTGTTTTGTGCCACTTCGGCAGCAAAAGAGAGCATTTGACTCCATTGGTCAAGCTCACCTTTCTCTACCGCAAAGTCAAAAGCTGCTTTAGCATAGGGGCGTGCGATTGTTGTCAAATCAGACATATACAGCCCCTTGCTTTAAAGTTTTGCAGTAATGTTGTCAAGAAGGTCTTTGTGTACGTCTTTATCGATCGTACGCTCAAGGATCTTCTCAGCACCAGCTATAGCCAGAGTTGCGACTTGTTTGCGCAGGTCATCACGGGCACGTGTGCGCTCAGCTTCAAGTTCTGCTTCCGCTTGCGCTAAGATTTTCTGGCGTTCTGCCTGAGCTTCTTCGCGAGCTTCATCAATAATTTGAGCTTTACGTTTGTTTGCCTGTTCAATAACCTCAGTTGCAGTGCGCTTTGCTTCTTTCATTTGCTCAGAAGCGTTGGCTTGTGCCAGGTTCAAGTCTTTAGCAGCGCGCTCAGCGGCTACTAGACCGTCAGCAATTTTCTTCTGACGCTCTTCAATTGCTTGCATGATTGGTGGCCATACATATTTCATGCAGAACCAAACAAACAGTGAAAAAGCAATTGCTTGACCTAGCAGAGTTGCGTTCATATTCACAACAGCTACCCCTCGTTAAGAATCAACTACAAAAATTTAATTAACTATTGAAGAGTTAATTAGCCTGCTAGTTGACCAACAAATGGGTTAGCAAACGTGAATAGTAGTGCGATTACGATACCGATCATTGGAACAGCATCCAGTAGACCAGCGATGATGAACATCTTAACTTGTAGCATAGGAGCCATTTCAGGTTGACGCGCAGCGCCTTCTAGGAATTTACCACCAAGAATAGCAAAACCAATTGCAGTACCTACGGCACAAAGACCAACAATAATAGCAACAGCGATTGCTGAAAAACTTAGTACAGTTTCCATTTACGTTCTCCGATTAACATTAATAGTTAGAATAAAGCTTAAAAATTTTTTTTAGTGATCACTATCTTCATGAGCCATTGATAAGTAAACAATTGTCAACATCATGAAAACAAATGCTTGAATCAAAATAACCAAGATATGGAAGATAGCCCAAGGTAGTGCACCTACCCATTGTAAGTACCACGGTAGCATTGCCGCGATAAGAATAAACACCACCTCACCCGCAAACATATTACCAAATAAACGCATACCTAGAGATAGTGGCTTCGCCAGAAGCGAAATTACCTCAAGTACCAAGTTAAATGGAATCATGATTGGGTGATTAAATGGATGCAGTGCCAATTCTTTAGCAAATCCGCCCAAGCCTTTTACTTTGATGCTGTAGTAGATCATCAGAGCAAAAACACCTAGAGCCATTGCCATAGTTATATTTACATCAGCTGTAGGAACCACTTTCAAGTAAGGGATGCCTAACCAATGCTCTGCAGGATATGGTAAGAAATCGATTGGCACTAAGTCCATCAAGTTCATTAAAATAATCCAGCAGAATATAGTCAGTGCTAATGGGGCAATCAGCGGGTTGCGGCCATGGAAAGTTTCCTTAACGTTGTCGCCAACGAATTCCACTACCATTTCTACAAAACACTGAAGCTTACCAGGTACACCTACTGTTGCTTTCTTAGCGACTGAGCGAAAAACCCAAAGGAATAACATCCCTGTCAACACCGAAAAAAACAGACTGTCTATATGTACGTTCCAGAAACTTGTCTCCTCTACAAAACCTAACTTAGCTAAAGATAGATTCTGTAAGTGGTGTTCAATGTATCCGGATGCTGTTGCCGCAGCCATAACTCGTCCTATTTCTTATTGTTAATGAAAAGCACTGGCGCAAAGATATTAATACCAAGAACCAGTAAATAGGTCAGTTTGAGGGGGATTAACTCCACCTGCATATACATGTAGACAATAGAGAATAGTAGAACTGTGATTAGGATTTTTAGCGCTTCGCCAGCATAGAACGACGCCGCAACTAACTTAGTCGCACGAGCTCCACAAAATAGGAAAGCACACACACAAAAAACTACATTCGCGATGACAAAAATGCCGCCACCGATTAATGCAGCAAAACCCCAGTCAGGATTAACAGCTAAACCTAACCCTATCGCCACTAATATAACCGCGCTAAGCTCGATCAATAACATTTGCTTTGCAAGCACTCGTCCTGGTCTTGCTAACGCCGCTACCATGTATTCGTTCCTCTTTAAGCCCACTTTACCACTCGCTCAAAAGCGTGCTGAGAAATTGGCGAAAATTATACGTTCAGCCAAATTGATTGCAATAAGAACGCTGCAATCATTTACATTTTTGCATACAAACCGACAACTTTTGTACGAAATTACTTGTTTATTACATAATTGACCTAAATCAATTATCTCATTTAGTACTCTAATTTAGCAATAAGTTGCTCTAATTTGTGAGGCTCATCAAGAGTAATCGTCACTTTTGACTTACCGCTAACAGAACGAGTAACTGAAACGTTTGCTTGCAATTTTTCCGTGAGTCTTCGTGAAAGTTCGATAGCTTCTGTGTCTTCAGGCTTCGATTCTGGTTCAACGTCTGGTTTTAAACACTTTTTAACAAGTTGTTCAGTTTGACGCACGGTCATGTTTTTGGTCGCCGCAGTGTTCGCTGCCTCAACCTGGGTATCACCTTCAAGCGCAAGCAGTGCTCGAGCATGCCCCATTTCCAGTTGTTTGTTGGAAACTAAACCTTTTACTTCATTTTCGAGCTGATTTAGACGTAATAAGTTACTAACCGTTGCTCTCGATTTACCAATCACATCAGCAACTTGCTGATGCGTCAGTTCAAATTCATTCTGTAAGCGCTCTAGCGCTTGTGCTTCTTCGATAACATTCAGGTCTTCACGCTGAATATTCTCGATTAACGCCATCGCAATCGCGGCTTTGTCTTCCACTCGCTTGATAAGACATGGCACTTGCTTAAGGCCCGCTTGACGAGCCGCTCTCCAACGACGCTCACCCGCAATAATCTCATACTGATCTTGCGCTAATGGACGTACAACGATTGGCTGGATGATGCCTTGAGATTGAATTGAAGCCGCCAGCTCTTCTAGCGCTTCTGGCGCAATATCTTTACGCGGTTGATATACCCCTGGTTTCAAGCAACCAACAGCCAACTCAGTGAGCTCTCCATCAGCCGATAACGCCTGACTATGAGAAGCAACTTGCTGTTTTTCACGAGCCAACGAGCTAGTTGCAAGCAGTGCATCTAACCCTTTTCCTAAACCACGCTTAGACATTGAGCGAATTCCTTTGATTAGACCTATACTGGGACTTCTTCACGACGCAACATTTCGCCTGCGAGAGCAAGATATGCTTTGGCACCAGCGGAATATTTGTCGTAGTACATTGCAGGCTTGCCGTGACTCGGCGCTTCAGCTAAACGTACATTTCGAGGGATCACAGTTCGGTAAACCTTGCTACCGAAGTGCTTTTTGAGTTGATCAGATACTTCGTTCGATAAGCGGTTACGCGGATCATACATAGTACGCAGAAGACCTTCGATCTTCAGGTTCTCGTTAACGACCGCTGCGAGCTTACTGATGGTATCCATCAACGCAGTCAAACCTTCAAGTGCAAAGTATTCACATTGCATTGGAACTAACACGGAATCGGCTGCAGCCATCGCGTTAATTGTAAGAAGGTTTAGAGAAGGTGGGCAATCAATAAAGATGAAATCATAATTATCGCGAATGGATGCGAGTGCATTCTTAAGGCGAACTTCACGCGCAAACACTTCCATCAGCTTGATTTCTGCCGCAGTAACATCACCGTTAGCGGCGATGAGGTCATAATTGCCAGATGTACTTCGACAAACTACCTCATCAAATGGGGTGTCTTCAACCAACAAATCGTAAGCAGTTGCTTCAACCTGATATTTGTCGACACCGCTCGCCATAGTGGCATTACCTTGAGGATCGAGGTCAACAACCAATATCTTGCGCTTTGTCGCCGCCATTGATGCTGCTAAGTTAATGCAAGTTGTTGTTTTTCCTACGCCGCCCTTCTGGTTGGCAATTGCTACGATTCTACCCACTATGGCCTCGCTGATTATCCCTGACGCGATAAAGTTACTAGATGACGCTCTCCATCAAGCTCTGGTACTCGCAAAGCTTTGATGTCTGTCACTGAACACCATTCAGGTAACAGGTCGATTTCATCTCTAGGATGTTGTCCCTTAAGAGCCAAAAATACACCGGATTGCTCTTTAGGTAAATGGTGACACCACTCTACCATGTCTGTCATTGACGCAAATGCGCGACTGAGCACTGCATCAAACTTTTCTTCAGGTTGAAACTCTTCAACACGGCTTTGGACCGGCACGACGTTGTCGATTCCCAACTCGTGAACCACCTGCTTAATAAAACGAATACGCTTACCTAAGCTATCTAGCAAGTAAAACTCGCAGTCTGGATTCATGATTGAGAGCGGAATCCCAGGTAAGCCAGGTCCGGTTCCCACATCGATAAAGCGCTTACCCTGTAAGTGAGTGCTAACAATGATGCTATCTAAGATATGTTTCACCATCATTTCTAATGGGTCACGAACCGAAGTCAGATTGTAAGCCTTGTTCCATTTGTTGAGTAACTCAACATAGCCAACTAGCTGGCTACGTTGTTTTTCAGATACTTCTAGGTCAGTCTGGCCAATCAGGTGATCCAGTTTTTCGCGTAATACGCTCATTATGCTTCCTCACCCTTTTTCAACAGGCCGTGTTTTTTCAAGTAAACCAGTAGGATTGAAATTGCCGCAGGTGTAATACCCGAAATACGAGAAGCAATACCAATTGAATCCGGTTTAGCGTTAGTTAGTTTTAGAACTACTTCGTTAGAAAGCCCTTTTACCTGGCTGTAATCAATATCAGCAGGCAGTTTGGTGTTTTCATGACGCAGTGATTTTTCAATTTCGTCTTGTTGACGCTGAATGTAGCCTTCGTACTTCACTTGGATCTCAACTTGCTCAGCCGCTTGTTGATCTTCCAGTGCTGGAGAAAAACGATCCAGAGCCGTCAGCTGTGAATAAGTCATTTCTGGACGACGCAGAAGATCTTCGCCGCTCGCTTCACGAGACATTGGTGTTTTTAGGATCTGGTTCAGCGCGCCAATATCTTCAGATTTTGGATTAATCCAAGTCTCTTTCAGACGCTGACGCTCTTTCTCCATGTTGTCCATCTTCTCGTTGAATCGAGCCCAACGCGCATCATCAACCAAACCAAGTTCACGAGATTTTTCTGTCAGACGGATATCGGCGTTGTCTTCACGAAGCAACAGACGGTATTCCGCACGAGACGTAAACATACGGTACGGTTCTTTGGTGCCCATAGTTGATAGGTCATCGATAAGAACGCCCATGTAAGCTTGGTCACGACGTGGGCTCCAGCCCTCTTTGCCTTGAGTGAATAAGCTTGCGTTTAAGCCAGCCATGAGACCTTGTGCTGCCGCTTCTTCATAACCGGTAGTACCGTTAATTTGACCAGCAAAGAACAAGCCTTTAATAAACTTAGTTTCGTAAGTCAGTTTTAGGTCGCGAGGATCAAAGAAATCATACTCAATTGCGTAGCCAGGACGCACGATGTGAGCATTTTCGAACCCCTTCATTGAGCGAACTATTTGAACCTGTACATCAAAAGGCAGACTAGTAGAGATACCATTCGGGTATAACTCATGTGTCGTTAGGCCTTCAGGTTCAATAAAAATTTGGTGGCTGTTTTTATCAGCAAAACGCATCACTTTGTCTTCAATCGAAGGACAGTAGCGAGGACCAATACCCTCAATCACGCCAGCGTACATCGGGCTGCGGTCAAGGTTGGCACGAATCACATCGTGCGTATTTTCATTGGTATGCGTGATGTAACATGGGATTTGGCGCGGCTGTTGTGCTCGGCTGCCCATGAATGAGAAAACCGGTGTTGGGTTATCACCGTGCTGAACCTCAAGTTCAGAAAAATCAACACTGCGCGCATCGATACGAGGAGGTGTACCTGTTTTCAGGCGATCAACTCGAAATGGAAGATCACGAAGTCGGTCAGCCAAAGCGATCGATGGTGGATCGCCAGCACGACCACCAGAAGAGCTTTCCATACCAATATGGATCTTACCGCCGAGGAATGTCCCTACCGTCAGTACCACAGCATCGGCACGGAACTTAAGGCCCATTTGAGTGACCACACCGACCACTTGATCCTGTTCAACGATCAGGTCATCAACCGATTGCTGGAACAAGGTTAGGTTTGGCGTGTTTTCAAGGACATTACGAACAAAGGCTTTGTAGAGTGCACGGTCTGCTTGAGCGCGAGTTGCACGAACCGCAGGGCCTTTTGATGCGTTTAATGTTCTGAATTGAATACCTGCATGATCAATAGCTTGCGCCATTAAACCACCCATAGCATCGACCTCTTTTACCAAGTGGCCCTTACCAATACCACCGATAGCTGGGTTGCAGGACATTTGTCCCAATGTATCGATATTGTGAGTAAGTAATAACGTACTTTGACCAGTACGTGCAGATGCGAGTGCGGCTTCCGTTCCTGCATGGCCACCACCAACAACGATGACGTCAAATTTTTCGTGATAAAGCATGAACCGACCTCAGGTATTCAAACGTTTTCTAGACTGATAAAAAGGAGCGATATTCTACCTGTTTTCATAGCTTGAGAAAACGTTTTTGGAATTTTTCGAATAAGCTGTTTTTAATTAATATAGATAAGATCTTTAAAGAGATCTTTTATTGGATCTATTATTAGGATCGAAGGTGGCTGTGGATAAGTCGAAAATAATCAACGAGATCATGGATCTTTTTTGGATCAAATGATGTGATCTAACTTTGATCAGGATGAGGATTAGCTGGGATCAAAATGGCTACTTATTCACAGGGGGAAATAGGCATAAAACTTATTATTTGGATAACTATAGGTTAATCACCGAATATGTATGATCTTATCCACAGCAGATCTTGAAAATAAATGGTTATTTTTCGGCTTTTACTCAAAAAAGTTATTCACAATCTCGATATTCAGGCATAAAAAAAGCGGCAAAAGCCGCTTTTTGAGGAGAAGAGGGGGTTAAAGCTGGTCGCTATGATCGTTAAACCACTCTTCTGCAGCGTCTTCGGGTACCGGAGTCTCCAATACATCGATGGTAAAACAGTCAGAAATCGCCTGTCCGCCAAGTTTTGTTAATAACTCATGAGCGGCTTGGCCTGCTGCGCAGAAGGTATCGTAACTTGAATCACCTATGGCTATCACAGCAAAGCGAACCTTATCGAGTTGAGGTGCGTGCTCTGTCAGATGGGCAATGAATGGCTTGATATTATCAGGGAATTCACCCGCACCATGGGTCGAGGTCACTACTAACCAGAAGCCTTGCTGAGGAATATCATTGTATTCAGGCTGGTTGTGCAGCGTTATCTCATGGCCTTGTTCTTCTAGAAGATCATTAAGGTGATCGCCAACGTATTCGGCGCCGCCTAAGGTGCTACCTGTAATAATGTGGATCATTAAGCTGTCCTTACTAAGAAAAAGGCCAGCATTCGCTGGCCTTTATAGGTTATTTACCGATACAGAAAGAAGAGAAGATACGACCTAAAAGATCGTCTGAGCTGAACTCACCTGTAATCTCGTTGAGGTGCTGTTGAGTGATACGAAGCTCTTCCGCTAAGATCTCCCCAGCCATGTAGCCTTCAAGTTGTTGCTGGCCAATATCCAAGTGCTCAGATGCGCGTTCTAGGGCGTCTAAGTGGCGACGACGCGCCATAAAGCCACCTTCATGACCACCAGCAAAGCCCATACACTCTTTTAGATGGCTGCGCAGTGCATCGACACCTTGGCCTGTTTTCGCTGATAGGCGGATTAGGGTTGGATCGTTCACATGGCAAATACCCAGCTCTTCATTGGTTTGATCCGCTTTGTTGCGAATCACCGTCATACCGATGTTATTTGGTAAACGATCAACGAAATCAGGCCAGATATCTTTCGGGTCAGTAGCATCGGTCGTGGTGCCATCCACCATAAATAGAACTCGGTCTGCTTGAGCAATTTCTTCCCAAGCTCGTTCAATACCGATTTTTTCGACTTCATCGGAAGCATCACGCAGGCCCGCGGTATCAATAATGTGCAGTGGCATACCATCAATATGGATGTGTTCACGTAGTACATCACGCGTGGTGCCAGCAATATCAGTCACGATCGCCGATTCTTTGCCTGACAGGGCGTTCAGTAGGCTAGATTTACCGGCATTTGGGCGACCAGCAATCACCACCTTCATGCCTTCACGCATGATGGCACCCTGATTGGCTTCTTGGCGTACCGCCTCTAGGTTATCGATGATAGCCTGTAAGTCAGCACTTACTTTACCGTCAGCCAGAAAGTCGATTTCTTCTTCAGGGAAGTCTATCGCCGCTTCAACATAGATGCGCAGGTGAATCAGCGAATCCACTAGGGTGTTAATACGTTTTGAGAACTCACCCTGAAGAGATTGCAGTGCCGATTTGGCCGCTTCTTCTGAGCTTGCATCAATCAAGTCAGCAATCGCTTCGGCTTGGGTTAAGTCCATCTTGTCGTTCAAGAACGCACGCTCTGAGAACTCACCAGGACGAGCTGCACGCACGCCTGAGATGCCTAGGATGCGCTTGATGAGCATGTCCATAACCACTGGGCCGCCGTGACCTTGCAGCTCTAGAACGTCTTCGCCGGTAAAAGAGTGCGGGTTAGGGAAGTAGAGCGCGATACCTTGGTCGAGCTCGATGCCATCGGCAGATTTAAAAGGTAAGTACTCAGCGTAGCGAGGCTTAAGTGTTTTTCCCGTTACTTCTAGGGCAACCTGAGTCGCTAATGGACCGGAAACGCGGATAATACCGACGCCACCACGGCCGGGCGCGGTCGCTTGAGCAACAATCGTATCTGTAGTCATAGTTGTGCCTGCTAGCATGTGAACGCCAAAAAGGGCATTCACGATTAATCAATTAGCTGAATTGTAATCAGCTAAAAACAAAAAGGCGACCTTTTGGTCGCCTTTCTTTAGCTCTTTCTGTTATCGAACTTACTTAGAATGTAAGCCTTTCTTTTCCAGCGCGCGGTAGATAAGCGTTTGCTGAATCAGAGTTACGATGTTCGATACTAGCCAGTAAAGAACCAGACCTGAAGGGAAGAACAGGAAGAAGAATGTGAACATAACCGGCATAAAGGTCATGATCTTCTGCTGCATTGGATCCGTTACAGTCGTCGGGCTCATCTTCTGGATTAGGAACATTGAAGCCCCCATCAGAAGTGGCAAGATGTAGTATGGGTCTTGCGCTGAAAGGTCAGTAATCCAACCGAAGAACGGTGAGTGACGCAGTTCAACAGACTCCATTAGTGCCCAGTATAGCGAAATGAAGATAGGCATTTGCAGAAGGATAGGTAAACAGCCACCTAGTGGGTTTACTTTCTCTTTCTTGTAAAGCTCCATCATTTCTTGGCTCATGCGTTGACGGTCGTCGCCAATACGCTCACGCATTGCTGTCAGCTTAGGCTGAAGCATACGCATTTTCGCCATAGACGTGTACTGAGCTTTCGTTAGTGGGTACATAGCACCACGAACGATGAAAGTTAGGATGATAATTGCTACACCCCAGTTCGATACGAAGCCTTGAATGAACGAAAGCAGAGTATGAAGTGGTTTAGCAATGAACCATAGCCAGCCGTAATCTACTACCAAGTCTAGGTTTGGTGCAGTTGCTGCCATTTGGTCTTGAAGTTTTGGACCAACCCAAAGCGTTGCTTTAAAGCTCGCTTCGTCACCGCTAGCGATAGTTTTGTTCGGCATACGAACACCGATGTCGCCTAGGTTACCAATTACACGAGTGTAAAGGTTGCTGCCTGCTTCGTCGCGTGGAATCCAAGCACTTGCAAAGTAGTGTTGAATCATCGCTGCCCAACCTTGACCGTTTGCTAGGTTAAGAGATAGGTTGCGATCTTGCATATCGTCGAAGCTGTATTTCTTGTAACGCGTATCTTCCGTAGAGTAAGCACCACCACGGTAAGTTGGCATTGTTAGGCTACCGCCGTCATCCATAACGTTTTGACGTAGGTGAGCGTACATACCGAATGTCGCGTTGTTGCCAGAGTTGTTGACTACATCGTATTCAACGTCAATCGCGTAGCTGCCGCGCTTAAGGATGAATGTTTTTGTGTAATCTAGACCGTTCGCTTGGTAAGTCATTGGGATGCGTAGTTCATCCTGACCGTCAGCCAGCGTAAAGCTGTCTGCTGAAACCGTGTAGCTAGGGCGGTTAGTGCTGCTAAGGTCGATACCTTGAGGACCAACTAGACCGCTTTGCGCGATAAATTGGTGACCTGGTTCATTCTTAAGAAGAACAAAGCTCTCTTCAGAATCAAACTCAGCTGAGTAATCATTTAGGTTTGCTGTCACAACATCACCACCAACCGTATCAATTGACAGAGTCAGTACATCAGTGGTTACTGTGATAGTTTTTGCAGAAGAAGCAACTTGACCAGGAGCCGGGTCTAGATCATCTGCATAAGATGGCGCTGGTAGGGTGCTGCCAGATTGTGCCTGCTCAACCGCTTGAGGAGCTGGGTTCTTAGCTACATTCCATTGTTGGAAAAGTAGGAAAGAAACCAAAGCCAATGCGATTAACAGGATATTACGTTGAGAATCCATCGTTATTTATCTCTGTCTTGTTTTTGGACTGGTGGAACGGGGTCAAAGCCCCCTTCGTTCAAAGGATGGCATTTTAATAGACGTTTGCCTGATAACCAACACCCTTTTACAAAACCGTGAGCTTTCAACGCTTCTATCGCATATAAAGAGCAGGTTGGAGTAAATCGGCAGCGTGGGCCGATGAGTGGACTAATAAACCATCTATAAAAATAGATGGGTATTAGCGCTATCCACGCGAAGGGCGAGACAGGCGAAGCCATAATTTGTCGAGTAGCTTGAACATTTCTTCATTGCTTAAATCTTGCGCGCTCTTCTTAGCGATTACAACAAAATCTTTGTTAGGAAGTTTGTGCTGAGTGTTACGAAAGCTTTCACGAGTAAGACGCTTGAATCGATTACGACCCACGGCTGTTTTAATCTGTTTTTTCGGAACGGCTAATCCAAGACGAGGATTTGAAAGAGAGTTATTTCGAGCAATGATGGTGAAATGAGGAGAGCCAGCTCGATGAGCTTGCTTGAAGACATTTTGATAATGTTCGGGAGTTAACAAGCGTAACTCCCGACCGAAGGCTAGCTTATTCAAAATAATCAAAGATTACTTAGAAAGACGCTTACGGCCTTTTGCACGACGTGCATTGATTGTTGCGCGACCGTTCTTAGTAGCCATGCGAGCACGGAAACCGTGAGTACGCTTACGCTTTAGAACTGTAGGTTGAAAAGTGCGTTTCATTGTAATTACCTTACTGATCAGTAGTTTTAGGTTTTTGTTAAACCCGGCGTGGGCATTTTTTCTTTTCTTTATATAAGAAAGGAAAACCGACGCCTCTCAACAAAGAGGCGGAATTGTAATCACTGTCACAAAAAGTGTCAATGATTGGGTTAACTAAAATTCCGGTCGGGGGATTATACGTAGAATAACTAAAATCACAAGGATCCTTAGTCGATCCCAACCTTATTTAGGAATTTTTTTAATTTAGGATCTTGTGGATTACCAAAAATATCCTGTGGAGATCCCTGCTCGACAATATGGCCGTCAGCCATGAAGATCACTCGGTCTGCGACCTCTCTCGCGAACTGCATTTCATGGGTAACCACCAGCATGGTTTGATGCTGATTAGCCAATTTTTTCATTAGGTTAAGTACTTCGCCAACCCACTCAGGATCCAGCGCTGAAGTCGGCTCATCAAACAGTAAAAGCTCAGGTTGAAGTGCCATGGCACGACCAATACCGACACGTTGCTGCTGACCGCCAGAAAGCGCAGCTGGGTAGCTGTCTGCTTTGTCGCCTAGGCCGATATCATCGAGTATTTGTTGTGCTTTTTCATGCGCTTGCTGCTTCTTCCAGCCACGCACAGTAATTAAGCCTTCAGCAATGTTTTGCTTGGCGGTTTGATGAGCAAACAGGGCGTAGTTCTGGAAGACAAAGCCGGTCTTACGTCGCAGTGCTAGCACTTCTGCTTTTGTGTGCTTCTGGGCATCGACTTTGATGTCATCAATAGAGATCGTGCCTTGGTCGGCTTGCTCAAGAAAGTTCACACAACGCAGTAGCGTAGACTTACCAGTACCGCTTGAACCTATGATGACAATGATCTCACCTTGCTTGATTTCTAGGTCGATCCCTTTAAGAACTTCGGTGTCACCAAAGTGCTTGTGGATATTTTGTAATTTGATCATCGTACGTACGCCTTATTCAGTTTCACTTCGGCCCAGATTTGAATACGAGTGAGGATAACCACCACGCCCCAGTAAATCAGCGCCACTGCCAAGAAAGCCTCGAAGAAACGGAAGCTTGAAGACGCCTCCATCTGAGCCTTAGCCATAATCTCAGCCACACCTAGCGTGAAGGCGAGTGAGGTTGATTTGATCATATCGATGAAGTAATTCATCAGAGAAGGCAGAGCAACGCGGGTCGCTTGTGGCAAGATCACTCGACGCATCGCTTGGCTAGTCGTCATACCCACCGAAAGGCTCGCTTCCATCTGGCTGCGATCAATACCGATAATCGCGGCGCGAATACTCTCTGCCATGTAAGCGGCAAAGTGCAGGGTTAAACCAATGACGGCAGCGCTGAATGCATCTAAGCCAACCATCCACGGGAATACCTGAGGTAAGCCGTAATAAAGGAGGAATAGCTGAACCAGCAGTGGGGTGCCACGGAAGAAGCTAATGTAAAGCTGGCTGAGTTGGTCGAGTACTGGGATTTTGAACACACGAATGTTTGCCAGTATCACAGACAGGATCAGAGCAAAGAACAAGCCCCAAATCGCCATCTCCATGGTGGTGCCGAGATACTTTAACAGTATCGGCAGCAGCTCTAGCATGTAGTTAAAATCAAATCCCATAATCTATCTCGTATTTTTATTGGAAGTGTCGTTATATCAAGCGTTTTAATCAGTGATACAAAAGCAAAAAGCCCACCGCCGTGTAAGCAGTGGGCCTCGTATGGAGAGAGTGAGTGATTACTTCTGAGTAATGTCCGCACCAAACCATTTCTGAGAGATACTTTCTAGCGTACCATCTGCGCGCATTGCTGCTAATGCTTCGTTTACTTCTGCTTGCAGTTTCTTACCGTTATCGTTGTCTACGAAAGGCCAAGCATTTTCAATGGTTTCGAATGGCTGACCTGCTAGTTGTAATGGTAGACCAGTCTTCTTGATAAGCTCTAGTGCTGATAGGCGATCCATGACGAATGCATCGGCACGACCAAGAGCGACATCATGCTCAATACCAGTGTCGTAGGTCTTTACGTTGATCTTGCCATCTTTGTCGTAGCTGCGTAGCAGTTGCTCAAAGTTCGAGCCTAGGTTGACTGCAACAGTCTTGCCTGCAAGGTCTTCGATGCCTTTAATGCTGTCATTACCCTTACGAACGGTAATTTGTGCGCCATCTACTACGTATGGGTCTGCGAATAGGTATTTCGCTTTACGTGCATCCGTCATTGTAATTTGGTTAGAAATGGTATCGATTCGACCAGTTTCAAGAAGACCAAACAGACCAGAGAAGTTCGCTGTTACGTATTCAACCTTGTAGTCGTTACGTTTACCGATCTCATCCCATAAATCCACTTCAAAACCTTGTAGTTGGTCTTGCTTAACGAAAGTAAATGGGAAGTAGCGACCAGACATGCCGACTTTTACTTCAGTCGCAGCTTGAACAGTAGCAGCAGAGAGTGCGATAGCCGCAATTGCAGCCTTAATCCAGTTATTCATTTGGTAACTCCTTATATTTATGGGATTGGATGTTACTGGGAAAATGCTCGATAGAATAAATAACCAGATGTTATTAACCATAACTAGATCGCATTCTCATTTTGGGGATAACTAGCAAGGATCCGGGCATAAGTGGATCGTTGTGTGAGTAAATTAGGGGCAAGATGTGCGGATCCACCCATTAATTATAAATTTATTGTGAATAACTTGGATCTTATTCACTGGATCTGTGATCAATTGCTGGTGATCTGACTTATCAACAGGTAAAATTAGCAGTCATTTCATATTACTTAAATAGAGTGGGGGCACCGTGTCATCTTCGCTTTGGTTGCAGTGTTTGCAACAGCTTCAAGAAGAGTTACCAGCTACAGAATTCAGTATGTGGGTTCGTCCGTTACAAGCGGAGCTCAATGACAATACTCTAACTCTATTTGCACCGAACCGTTTCGTACTCGATTGGGTTCGTGATAAGTACTTAAATAGCATTAACCGTCTGCTGCAAGAATATTGCGGCAACGATATCCCGCATCTGCATTTTGAAGTAGGCAGCAAACGTGTATCGGCACCTAAGCCGGCAGCACCTGCATCTGCTCCAGCGCCAACTCGTACTGCTGCGGATGTAGCGGCAGAGTCTTCGGCGCCTGCACAGCTGCAAGCTCGTAAGCCAGTTCACAACACATGGCGCGATGAAGAGCCAGTGGATGTGGATATCAACCACCGTTCAAACGTCAACCCTAAACACAAGTTCAATAACTTCGTTGAGGGTAAGTCGAACCAACTTGGTTTGGCAGCAGCACGTCAGGTGGCGGATAACCCAGGCGCGGCATACAACCCACTATTTCTATACGGTGGCACCGGCCTAGGTAAAACTCACTTGTTGCACGCGGTAGGTAATGCCATTGTTGATGGTAAGCCGAATGCAAAAGTGGTGTACATGCACTCTGAGCGTTTTGTTCAGGATATGGTTAAAGCGCTACAAAATAACGCGATCGAAGAATTCAAACGCTACTACCGTAGTGTTGATGCATTGCTTATCGATGACATCCAATTCTTCGCTAATAAAGAGCGTTCTCAAGAAGAGTTCTTCCATACCTTTAATGCGCTGCTTGAAGGCAACCAACAGATCATCTTAACGTCTGACCGTTATCCAAAAGAGATCAACGGCGTAGAAGATCGTCTTAAATCTCGTTTCGGTTGGGGTTTGACGGTTGCGATCGAGCCACCAGAGCTTGAGACGCGTGTTGCGATCTTAATGAAGAAAGCAGAAGACCATCAAATTCATCTTGCGGATGAGGTGGCATTCTTTATTGCTAAGCGTCTGCGTTCTAACGTTCGTGAGCTAGAAGGCGCACTGAACCGTGTAATCGCGAATGCGAACTTCACTGGCCGCCCGATCACGATCGATTTCGTACGCGAAGCGCTACGTGATCTACTGGCTCTGCAAGAGAAGCTGGTTACTATCGATAATATTCAGAAGACCGTTGCTGAGTACTACAAAATCAAAGTGGCTGATCTGCTGTCTAAGCGTCGTTCTCGTTCTGTTGCTCGCCCACGTCAACTGGCGATGGCACTAGCAAAAGAGCTGACTAACCACAGCTTGCCTGAGATCGGTGATGCATTTGGTGGCCGTGACCACACCACGGTACTGCACGCTTGCCGTAAGATTGCTCAGCTGCGTGAAGAGAGCCACGACATTAAAGAAGATTATTCGAACTTGATTCGTACCCTTTCTTCTTAATACACAGTATTCTTAACCTTAATAAGCAGAATCTTGGTCACGTACATATGCTGCGTGCCATTTAGACCGTAAGAGCAAGATATGAAATTTACCATTGAACGTAGTCATCTGATTAAGCCATTACAACAAGTGTCTGGCGCGCTAGGTGGCAGGCCAACGCTTCCAATTCTAGGAAACCTACTGATTAAGGTAGAAGATAACGTGTTGTCGATGACAGCAACGGATCTAGAAGTTGAACTGATCAGCCGTGTAACGCTTGAAGGTGATTTCGAAGCGGGCAGCATCACAGTACCTTCTCGTAAATTCCTAGATATCTGCCGTGGTTTACCTGATAACTCAGTGATCACTGTGTTATTGGATGGTGACCGTGTTCAAGTACGCTCTGGTCGTAGCCGTTTCTCATTGGCAACCTTGCCTGCGGCCGATTTCCCTAATATTGAAGACTGGAGCAGTGAAGTTGAAGTGTCTGTGACACAGGCTGAACTGCGTGGTCTTATCGAAAAAACTCAATTCTCAATGGCGAACCAAGACGTTCGTTACTACCTCAACGGTATGTTGTTTGAGATTGAAGGCTCTACATTACGCAGTGTGGCGACCGATGGTCACCGTATGGCGGTATCTCAGGCTCAGCTTGGTGCGGATTTCGCACAGAAGCAGATCATTGTGCCTCGTAAAGGCGTGCAAGAGCTGGTGAAGCTATTGGATGCGCCTGAACAACCGGTAACACTGCAGATTGGTAACTCAAACGTGCGTGCTGAAGTGAACAACTATGTCTTCACTTCGAAGCTGGTTGATGGTCGTTTCCCAGATTATCGCCGCGTAATGCCGCAAAACACCACCAAAACGCTAGAAGCGGGTTGTGATGAACTGCGTTCAGCGTTCTCTCGAGCTGCGATTCTATCGAATGAAAAATTCCGTGGTGTTCGCGTTAACCTTGCAGATAGCGAGATGCGCATTACTGCTAACAACCCAGAGCAAGAAGAAGCCGAAGAGATGCTGGACGTGACCTTTGAGGGTGATGCACTAGAGATCGGCTTTAACGTAAGCTATGTACTTGATGTTCTCAATACACTGCGCTGTGAGCAAGTTCGTATCTCAATGTCAGACGCGAACGCGAGTGCCTTGATTGAAAATGCACAAGATGACAGCGCAATGTACGTTGTTATGCCAATCCGTCTGTAGAGTTGGTGCCATCGTTAATGATTAATGTGATGACGCTATGCCACTCTCTCGTCTAATCGTTAAGCAGTTTAGAAATATTGAAGCCTGTGACATTCAACCGTCATCAGGCTTTAACTTTCTTATAGGGCCTAACGGAAGCGGTAAAACCAGTGTTCTTGAAGCGGTATATCTGCTCGGCCACGGTCGCTCATTTAAGAGTTCCCTAACGGGACGTATCATACAAAATGAGTGTAGCGAACTGTTTGTGCACGGCCGTTTTATGACCTCGGATCAATTTGAGCTGCCAATTGGCATTAATAAGCAGCGCGATGGCACAACAGAGGTTAAAATAAGCGGTCAAACTGGGCAAAAACTCGCGCAGTTAGCGCAAGTCTTACCTTTGCAGTTGATTCACCCTGAAGGGTTTGATTTACTGACAGATGGACCTAAGCATCGCCGCGCATTCATTGATTGGGGAGTCTTCCACAGTGAGTCGGGTTTCTATGATGCATGGGGCAGGGTTAAGCGCCTCAATAAGCAGCGAAACGCCTTATTGAAAACGGCAACCCACTATCGAGAGCTGAGCTACTGGGACCAAGAACTGGCCCGTTTAGCGGAAAGCATCAGTGAGTGGCGTGCCACCTACGTTGATCAGCTTAAAGAAGTCGCCGAAGAGATCTGTGCGACCTTCCTACCTGAGTTTGAGATAAAGATTAACTACTATCGCGGCTGGGACAAAGACACCCCATACGCCGAGATATTAGAGAAGAATTTTGAGAGGGATCAGCAGCTTGGTTACACCTTTAGTGGGCCAAACAAAGCGGATCTGAAGATAAAAGTGAACGGCACTCCAGTGGAAGATGTCTTGTCACGAGGTCAATTGAAGTTGATGGTGTGTGCGTTGCGAGTTGCACAAGGGCAACACCTCACTCAAATGACAGGTAAGCAGTGCATCTATTTAATAGATGACTTCGCTTCCGAATTAGATAGCCAACGCCGCGCACGTCTTGCTGAGTGTTTAAAGGCGACCGAGGCTCAAGTTTTTGTAAGCTCTATTACCGCTGATCAGATTGCAGATATGCATGATGAAAATAGCAGGATGTTTCATGTGGAACATGGCAAAATAGAGCAAGGATAATTAGTCAGAGAGTAACTATGTCAGATAATTACGATTCATCGAGTATTAAGGTACTGAAGGGTCTGGATGCGGTTCGTAAGCGTCCTGGAATGTACATTGGCGACACGGATGATGGTACCGGTCTGCACCACATGGTCTTCGAGGTAGTAGATAACTCTATTGATGAAGCGCTTGCTGGTCACTGTAATGACATCATTGTTACTATCCATGAAGACAATTCAGTATCGGTACGCGATGACGGCCGTGGTATTCCAACTGAAATTCACCCAGAAGAGAACGTGTCTGCTGCTGAAGTAATCATGACGGTTCTTCACGCTGGTGGTAAGTTCGATGATAACTCATACAAGGTATCAGGTGGCTTGCACGGTGTAGGTGTTTCAGTAGTAAACGCACTGTCTAAGCAGGTTACTCTTACTATCCACCGCGGTGGTAAAATCCATACTCAAACGTACCACCATGGTGAGCCTCAAGCGCCACTAGCTGTGATTGGTGATACGGACCAAACGGGTACAGAAATCCGTTTCTGGCCAAGTGAAGAGACATTCTCAAATGTACTTTTCCACTACGATATTCTAGCTAAACGTCTACGTGAACTGTCGTTCCTAAACTCAGGCGTTTCTATCAAGCTGATTGATGAGCGTGAAGAAGATAAATCGGATCACTTCATGTTTGAAGGTGGTATTCAGGCGTTCGTTGATCACCTAAACACCAACAAAACACCGATCATCCAAAAAATCTTCCACTTCGACCACGAACGTGAAGACGGCATTACTGTTGAAGTAGCAATGCAATGGAACGATGGTTACCAAGAGAACATCTACTGTTTCACAAACAACATTCCTCAACGTGATGGTGGTACTCACCTTGCTGGTTTCCGTGCTGCGCTGACGCGTACTCTGAACAGCTTCATGGATAAGGAAGGCTTCTCTAAGAAAGCGAAGACAGCAACATCAGGTGATGATGCTCGTGAAGGCCTAACTGCGGTTATCTCGGTAAAAGTGCCAGATCCTAAGTTCTCTAGCCAAACTAAAGACAAGCTGGTTTCTTCTGAAGTGAAATCTGCCGTTGAACAAGCGATGGGTGAAAAACTGTCTGAGTTCCTTATCGAGAACCCAACAGAAGCGAAAACCGTTTGTACTAAAATTATCGATGCAGCACGAGCTCGTGATGCAGCGCGTAAAGCACGTGAAATGACGCGTCGTAAAGGTGCTTTAGACCTAGCTGGCCTACCAGGCAAGCTTGCAGACTGTCAGGAAAAAGACCCTGCACTGTCTGAACTATACATAGTGGAGGGTGACTCGGCAGGCGGCTCCGCAAAACAAGGCCGTAACCGTAAGAATCAAGCGATTCTTCCACTAAAAGGTAAGATCCTAAACGTAGAGAAAGCACGTTTCGACAAGATGCTTTCTTCACAAGAAGTAGCAACGCTGATCACAGCTCTTGGCTGTGGTATTGGCCGCGACGAATACAACCCAGATAAGCTGCGTTACCACAACATCATCATCATGACCGATGCCGATGTCGATGGTTCGCACATTCGTACGCTACTGTTGACCTTCTTCTACCGTCAAATGCCAGAGCTTATTGAGCGTGGTTACATCTACATCGCTCAGCCACCGCTTTACAAAGTGAAGAAAGGTAAGCAAGAGCAGTACATCAAAGATGAAGATGCAATGAACCAATACCAAGTGGCATTGGCTCTAGACAACGCAGCGCTACACGTAAACCCTGATGCACCAGCATTGGCAGGTGAAGCACTAGAGAAGCTAGTTCAGCAATACAACTCTGGTATCAAGCTGGTGGAGCGTATGAGCCGCCGTTACCCACATGCTCTAATGCATGAAATGATCTACATGCCTCGTCTAACTGCAGAGCAGTGTCATGATGAGTCAGCAGTAGAAGCATGGGGCAAGCAGCTAGTAGAACAACTGAACGCGAAAGAGGTTGGTGCAAGCCAGTACTCTCTAGAAGTTGAGAAGCATGAAGAGCTAGGTCTAAGCCTACCTAAGATTGTGGTTCGTACTCACGGCGTGACACACGAACATGCATTAAGCGTTGAACTGTTCAACTCGAAAGAGTACGGCAAGCTAGCAAGTCTAGCAGAAGCGTTAGATGGCCTGATCGAAGAAGGCGCTTACATCAAGCGTGGTGAGCGTACTCAAGCAGTATCAAGCTTCGTTGAAGCGCTGAACTGGTTGATTAAAGAGTCTCGTCGTGGTCTAAGCCTACAACGATACAAAGGTCTAGGTGAGATGAACCCAGATCAGCTTTGGGAAACCACAATGGACCCAGAGACACGTCGTATGATGCAAGTAACGATTGAAGATGCAGTCGGCGCAGACCAACTGTTCACCACACTAATGGGTGACCAAGTTGAACCTCGTCGTAACTTCATCGAAGAGAACGCATTGAAGGTTGCTAACTTGGATGTGTAGATTGTCCTAAAAAACAATCTGAAAATTTTAAAAGACTGCCAGAAATGGCGGTCTTTTTTATTGCCGATATTTTAATTATCTTTCAATAAGTTGGCTCGTCATCCTCAAGAGGGAGGAACGACCGAGTTGGGGATCTCTAGAAGCGCGTAGAAAAATTTTTAGCTCGATCCCTTGAAACTATTTTGCTCAATCCATATATCTATTTGTGAAGAGGATGACTGTCTTGCTCTACAAGAGAAGAAACAGAACCTTCATTACCGCTGACTAAGTATCGCTCAACAGAGGATAACTTTAGCAGCACACAACTTAAAAATTGATTCACTGTCATGTCCCAGTGTTGTCGCCAACAGAGGTGAAACCCGAGGAATGCGAATTGAATCTCTTAGCTGTTTACTTGGTCTCATACACAGGTTCGATCTAAGTAAAATTCGCAGCTAAGACTATTGCTTACTAGAAGGATAGCATTATGAGAACTGTAGATTTCACTCCACTTTACCGCAACGCAATCGGCTTCGATCGTCTATTCAACATGATGGAAGCGAACACATCGAAGAACACTTCTGGCGGTTACCCTCCATACAACATCGAGCAAAAAGACGAGAACAACTACCGTATCACTATGGCTGTTGCTGGTTTTGCTGATAACCAATTAGACCTGACTCAGAAAGAGAACATGCTAATTGTTAAAGGTGAGCGTAAACCTGAAGCAGAAAAAACCTATGTGTATCAAGGTATCGCAGAGCGTGATTTCGAGCGTAAATTCCAACTTGCAGACTACGTAAAAGTAGTAGGAGCAAGCATGGAAAATGGTCTTCTTCACATCGACCTAGAACGCGAAATCCCAGAAGCGATGAAACCACGTAAGATTGCTATCAATGGTAATGGTCTAATCGAAGGCTAATCCCCGTCATACTTGAAGCTACAGCGTTGTTGACGTCGTAAATTCCCCCTAATCACATAGGTTCCCTATGCTCATAGGGCTGAATTTTCTAGTCGCCTAGCTGAACCCCCAATTATTTAGGGTATTCAAGTGACAAAAAATATCGGGAAGTAAAAGTGAAAGAGCACCAGTACCTTGAAGAAGGTCGGTGCTCTTTTTTGTTTATCCTATCATCGTCATTCCATAGAGGGAGGAACGACCGAGTAGGGAATCTCTATTTGCTTTCGCTGTAAGCCTTTTTCACTTCTTCAGCAATAATCGCAATACCTTTTTGCATTGCTTCATCGTCTTGTACGTAGTTCATACGTAGGCACTGATGAGCATGATCCCACTCATCTTCTTGGCCGATAAAGAAGTATTCACCCGGAACAATCAGCACGCCGCGAGCTTTTAATCTGTCGTACAGTTCCATGGTGGTGATTGGCAGTTCATCAAACCATAGCCACAAGAAGATAGCGCCTTCAGGTTTGTGAATACGGAAACGTGGGTCATCAATCGCTTCTTGTAGCAGTTCGACAGCGCGCAAAGACTTCTCTTTATAGAAAGGTTTAATCACTTCGCTGCTTAAACGCAATAGATCACCTTTTTCAATCATGTGATTGGCAATCGCTGGCCCAACACTGTTTGGCGCTAAGCTTATGATGCCATTCATGTTGGTTAGTGCTTGAGTGACTTCTTCGCTCGCAATCACGATACCGCAGCGCACTCCTGGCAAACCAAGCTTAGAAAGGCTCATGCACAGAATCGTGTTTTCATTCCAGAATGGTTCGACATCTTCAAAGATGATGTTTGGAAATGGTAGGCCGTAAGCGTTGTCGATCAGCAGTGGGATGTTGTTCTCACGCGCGAGTTTATCCAACTTACGTACTTCTTCGTCGGTCAGTACGTTACCCGTCGGGTTGGTTGGGCGAGACGCACAGATAGCCGCGACTGAGTCATCAACCTTAAGTTGTTCAAAATCGACATGGTATTTGAACTGGCGGTTTTCTAGCAGTTCGATCTCTGGGTGGTAAGAGATAAAGATATCGTCATCAATCCCCGCATCGCCGTAGCCGATGTATTCCGGTGCGATTGGCAGTAGGATTTTCTTATGTGAGCCATCTGGCTGTTGGCCTGCTAGCAGGTTGAAAAGGTAAAAGAAGCCACTTTGACTGCCGTTAGTTAGGCTGATGTTCTTTTCGCTGATGTCCCAGCCATAGGTCTCTTTTAGCATAGCCGCTAAAGATTTAATAAAGCTGTCTTTGCCCTGCGGGCCATCGTAGTTGGCGAGGGCGGCGATGAGTTCTCCACTGGCGAGCATATCTGCACTGGCTTGGTTAAAGTAATCGAGCATGGCTGGGATAGCAGCTGGGTTGCCACCACCAAGCATGATTGCGCCAGGAGTGCGCAGGCCATCATTCAAATCATCCATTAAACGAGTGATTCCAGAGTAACGATTAAACTTTTCACCAAACTTAGAGAACTGCATTACTTATTTTACCTAATTCATTGTGATTGCTTGTTATGTGTCATTAAGGCAGACCTTATGTCTGCCATCAGTGTAATCCTTGAACATACCGCAATGTTTTTGCGACGCATAGCGCCAAATGCTCTAACACGTAAAAAACTTCTATAAAGTTTGGCTAATGAGTAACTGCTTGCTTATTGCACTGGTTTTTGCGATCAAAAAGGAGAAGCCGAAGCTTCTCCTTGAGTTTCTACTGTTTTATGCCTACGAACGCTTTATTTCGAACCGGTATACACAACCAACACCTTGTCATCTTGGTATTGACGTTCGAAGGCGTAATATCCCTTGCTGTTGCGGATGATGTGCTTACCTTGCGCGACAGCAGGGTGGCGTTGGCGGAATTGTCCGAGTGCTTGCCAGTGCTTTAATAACTCGGCACGCTCTCCGGTGATTTGCTCCCAAGGCATGTCTGAGCGAGTGCCTTGCATTGGGTCTGATCCTGTTGGTCCAAAGTCACGGGCTATTTCATCTCCGTAATAGATCTGCACTGCACCCGGAGCCAGCATTAACGCATTCGCGGCTTTGGTTTGTTTGGCAAAGTCATTGCCGTGCTGCGTCCAGAATAGTGAGGTGTCGTGAGAGGATAAGTAACTCAACACGTTGAACTCGCTGTCACTGTTGATCTTCTCTGCATAGCGAAGGTAGTCAGCATCGAGATCGGATAGGCATTTAAGCGCTTTAGGGGCGATATCGCTCTGGAATTCAAAGTTGATGATCGAATCAAATCCGTTAGCGAAGTAATCTGACTTCACCACGCTGTGTGCCCATACTTCGCCGGTCATCCAGAAGGGTAGGTCATCTAGAGCTTTGTCTGGGTTGTTCTGTTTCCATTCAGCCAGTGCTTGGTTAGTGCTCTTTTTCAGTTCTGCCCACGCTTCCAGTTCAACGTGCTTGGCGGTATCGACTCTAAAGCCATCCACGCCGTATTCACGTACCCAGTCTGAAAGCCAAGTGATGAGGTGGTCACGAGGTGTTTTGAGTTCATTAGTCGCGCTGGTGGATTTGTTGCGATAGAAATTCGGTAGTCCTGTTGTTTCTTTCGATTCTGTTTTGAAATCAGGCAAGTGCGCTAATGACATGGTCAGATTGTTGTAACCTGGAGAGTCGTAAGCACCGATATCGCTGCGTAGCCAGGCTTTGCCCCACCATTTTTCCCACGCTTCTTTGTCGCCGTAAGAGATGTAGTTGTTGAAGTAGTGCCAGTTCTGACCTTTAGCAGGTTGCCAATCTGTCCAGTTCTCACCCAGCGTTTTTGTTGCTTCTTCATCACTCAGGTTGAGCTTACCAAAGTCGAACTCCTGCATATCGGCAAGGGTAGCGTAGCCTGTGTGGTTCATGACTATGTCCCAGATGACACGAATACCTTTGCTGTGCGCGGTATCGATGAAGGTTTTTAGCTCGTCTTCGGTACCCATGTTTTTATCAAGTTTGGTCCAATCTTGATGGTAGTAACCATGGTAGCCATAGTGTTTGAAATCACCACGGTCACCACCGCCAACCCAACCATGTATCTGCTCTAAAGGAGATGTAATCCAGATAGCATTAGCACCCAGTGATTCAATGTAGTCGAGTTTTTCGGTTAAGCCTGCTAGGTCACCGCCGTGGAAGGTGCCGATTTCATTTTGTCCATCTTGGCTACGGCCGTAACTACTGTCGTTGTCAGGGTTGCCGTTGTGGAAACGGTCTGTCATCACGAAGTAAACCGTAGCGTTATCCCAGCTAAAATCTGCTTTGGTTTCAGGCTCTACCTTTTCTAGCAACAAAACACCTTGGCTATTTTCTGCTGGCTGCATGGTGACACTGCCGTTAGTGACTGTTGTTTGTATTCCGGAAAGGGCATCTCTGATCAAGGTGCCATCGTCAAAGGTTTGAGCAACATTGATGGTCGTCGGTGCGCCACTAGGTACTGGGCAGGCAAAGCTTTGGAGTTGTTGCTGTTTTGGCTTTATTTGAACCGTTAACTCATTAGTTTGCGGGTTGAGCGTAAACTGGTAGGTATTCGCGCGAAAGACCTTAATGGCGAGCTCAGATTTCTCGGCGCAATCGTCTAGGCGAAGGGGCTTATTGAATTTGATGCGACTCTCTTCCGCCAGTGCATAGTTGGTGCCACAGGTGTTTTTACTGTCGCTGATGGAGAAGGTATAGCTACCTTTAGCGAGTTCCTGTTCTGCGATCACAGTGCCTTTGCCTGTTGATTTGAATACCGCGGTGTCGTTATCAATCGTCAGTAATAGGCTGTTGTCGCTGGTTTGACTGCATGCGCTGAGTGCAAGCATTGAAAGTGCGAGTACTGTTTTTTTCATTGTTCCCTTCCCCTGAATAAACAGGTCAGTTATAGCAAACAATGCCCTCTACAGTCTGAGTGCTGATTCATTCAGTTAATCAATAACACCTCTACAAACAAATGCTTGGTTCACAAAAACAAAAAGGGAAGCTTTCGCTTCCCTTTGGGTATTTACCTTTCGTTGCTCAGAGTATCGCTTTGAACAGCTTCCTCACTTACACTTACTTTTGCAGTAGAGAGATATCAGCAATCTGTAGGAACAGGTTACGTAGGTTATTCAGTAGCGTTAGACGGTTCTTCTTAAGCGCTTCGTCATCAGCCATAACCATTACGTTATCGAAGAACGCATCAACAGGCTCACGTAGAGCTGCTAGCTTGCTTAGGGCTTCTTGGTAGTTACCTGTAGCGAATGCTGGCTCTAGTGCTTCTGTCATTACGGCAACGTTTTCAGCCAGTGCTTTCTCTGCATCTTCTTGAAGAAGGGCTAGATCGATATCAGCTGCTAGCTCACCATCGAATTTCGCAAGGATGTTACCTACACGTTTGTTCGCTGCTGCTAGTGCTTCTGCCGCTTCTAGTTCACGGAAGTGAGAAACCGCTTTAACACGTTGGTCAAAGTCAGCTGGCTTAGTTGGACGGTTAGCTAGTACTGCCTGGATGATATCCACGCTGAAGCCAGCATCTTGGTACCATGCACGGAAACGACCTAGCATGAAGTCGATAACGTCAGCTTCTACGTTGTCGTTGGTTAAATTGTCGCCTAGTAGTTCTTTCGCTTTTGCGATCAGATCCGTTAGGTCTAGGTTGTAGCCGTTTTCAACGATAATACGTAGCACACCTAGTGATGCACGACGTAGAGCGAATGGGTCAGAACCTTTTGGAGCTTGGCCAATACCGAAGATACCTACGATAGTGTCTAGCTTGTCTGCCATTGCTACTGCAGAAGAAATACCAGTGCTTGGTAGGTCATCACCCGCGAAACGAGGCATGTATTGCTCGTAAAGTGCTAGTGCAACTTGCTCGTCTTCACCATCGTGAGTCGCGTAGTGCATACCCATTACACCTTGAGTATCCGTGAATTCGAATACCATAGAGGTCATTAGGTCACACTTAGCCAGTAGGCCTGCGCGCTTAGATTTCTCAACGTCAGCATCGATCTGCTCAGCGATGTAGCCAGCAAGCTCTGTGATGCGGTCTGTTTTGTCTTTGATAGTACCAAGTTGCTTTTGGAAGATAGCTTGGTCTAGTTCTGGAAGACGGTCGATCAGAGGACGCTTACGGTCTGTGTTGAAGAAGAACTCTGCATCAGCAAGACGTGGACGTACCACTTTCTCGTTACCTTCGATAACGTGGCGAGGCTCTTTAGACTCGATGTTCGATACGAAGATAAAGTTAGGAAGTAGCTTCTTGTTTTCATCGTAAACAGGGAAGTATTTTTGGTCACCTTTCATGGTGTAAACCAAGGCTTCAGAAGGCACCTTTAGGAACTCTTCTTCAAACTTCGCTGTTAGTACTACTGGCCATTCAACCAGAGACGTTACTTCTTCTACTAGATCATCTTCTAGCTCAGTGATACCACCGACAGCAGCACCTGCTTTTTCAGCATCAGCAAGGATGATTGCTTTACGCGCTTCGTAATCTGCCATTACTTTACCGCGCTCTTCTAGGATCGCTGGGTATTGCTCTGCAGAATCGATAGTGAACTCTTGCTCACCCATGAAGCGGTGACCACGGATAGTGCGGCCAGATGCTACGCCTAGGATCTCACCTTCGATAAGGTCAGCGCCCATCAGCATAGTCAGTGTTTTAACCGGACGGATGAACTGAGTCGTCTTGTTACCCCAGCGCATCGGCTTAGCGATAGGCAGGTTACCTAGTGCTTTAGCCGCTAGATCAACAACGATTTCAGACGTTGCTTGGCCTTTTACTTCTTGTTTGAAAAGAAGCCATTCGCCTTTGTCTGTTACTAGACGGTCAGCTTGTTCAACCGTGATGCCGTTACCACGAGCCCAACCTTGAGCCGCTTTTGTTGCGTTGCCGTCAGCATCGAATGCGACAGAAACTGCTGGGCCACGTTTTTCAACAACTTTGTCTTCTTGGCCTTCAGCCAGTGCTGCTACTTTAAGAGCAAGACGACGAGGTGCTGCGTACCATTTCACGCCTTCGTGCGCTAGGTTTGCGCCTTTTAGCTCAGCTTCGAAGTTTGCCGCGAATGCTTCTGCTAGAGTGCGAAGTTGCGTTGGTGGTAGCTCTTCAGTACCTAGTTCAATTAGAAATTCTTTAGCCATGATTACTTCTCCTCATCCTTCTTGCACATTGGGAAGCCAAGCGCTTCACGTGATGCGTAGTATGCTTCAGCAACTGATTTAGTTAGGTTGCGAATACGAAGGATGTAACGTTGACGCTCTGTTACAGAGATAGCTTTGCGCGCATCAAGGATGTTGAATGCGTGGCCTGCTTTTAGAATGCGCTCGTAAGCTGGAAGCGGAAGTGGCTTCTCAAGCTCAAGTAGCTCTTTACACTCTTTTTCACACTGGTCGAAGAAACCGAATAGGAAATCTACGTCTGCGTGTTCGAAGTTGTATGTTGATTGCTCAACTTCGTTTTGGTGGAAGATGTCACCGTAAGTCACGTTAGAGCCGTCTGGTGCTACGTTCCATACTAGGTCGTAAACTGAGTCTACTTCCTGGATGTACATTGCTAGACGCTCGATACCGTAAGTGATCTCGCCCGTTACAGGCTTACACTCAAGGCCGCCAACCTGTTGGAAGTAAGTGAACTGAGTTACTTCCATGCCGTTTAGCCATACTTCCCAACCAAGACCCCATGCACCTAGTGTTGGGTTTTCCCAGTTATCTTCAACGAAGCGAATGTCGTGAACGAGTGGGTCAACACCAAGAACCTCTAGTGAGCCTAGGTACAACTCTTGGATATTGTCTGGCGATGGTTTCAGCGCTACTTGGAATTGGTAGTAGTGCTGCAGACGGTTAGGGTTTTCACCGTAACGGCCATCGGTCGGACGACGAGAAGGTTGAACGTAAGCTGTAGACATTGGCTCTGGGCCAAGTGCTCGTAGACATGTCATTGGGTGAGAGGTGCCTGCACCTACTTCCATATCTAGAGGTTGAACAATGGTACAACCGTTTTGAGCCCAGTAATCCTGCAGCGCGAGGATCATTCCCTGGAAGGTTTTGATATCGTATTTTTGCATAGTCAGGTTCGCGCGATTCTTTTAAATGAATGAGAAAAATAACCTCTGAGTATACCGAGATATTCGTAAAGCGAGTAGGGGTAATCTTGTTTAATTAGTGGTCTAAAATGTCGTTTAATGGATTTTTTTGCCTTTAATGTTTGTTTTTCGGTGCAAGTAGATATTTTGATAAGTTTGACACTTGTTTTTGACTACGTGGGTGATTAGAATCTCGCGGTCTTTGGGGAGTAGCTTACTTGTTCATATCCTAGTGAATGAGTTCGTTCGTCAACATAATTGATGCAAAATCATCATGGCGTTCGAGGCAACCACCACCTTGGTGGCGCTTAGCAAGACCTTAGACAAGCATCGTGAACCGGGATGGGGCGCGAGGTTTGTCTTTGGTTAAATATAATAATCTCCATCCCAAATGAGCATGTCGTGAGCGTTTTAGCAATTTCAATTACAACTGTCGCCTTAGCCGAGATCGGTGATAAGACCCAGTTGCTATCCCTTTTATTAGCCAGTCGATATCGAAAACCGATACCTATCATTGCAGCCATCTTCTTTGCCACCATAGCCAATCATGCTCTTGCAGCATGGCTCGGTGTGGTCGTCGCCGATTACTTATCGCCAGAAGTTTTAAAATGGGTTCTGGTGGTCAGCTTTATTGCAATGGCGGGCTGGATTCTGATTCCCGATAAGCTCGATGATGACGAACAAATTTCAAACCGTGGTCCTTTTGTCGCCAGCTTCATTGCGTTTTTTATCGCTGAAATTGGTGATAAGACTCAGATTGCGACTTCTATTCTAGGGGCACAATACGCCGATGCTTTGGCGTGGGTGATTCTTGGTACTACTATCGGTATGTTGTTGGCGAATGTGCCGGTTGTGATCATCGGTAAGTTGTCGGCAGATAAGATGCCACTCGATCTGATTCGTAAGATCACAGCCCTGTTATTTGTTGGTTTGGCTATCGCTGCTGCGTTTTACTCATGAGTGTTTTGAGTCTTATTATACTCAACCAGTGGAGTAATGTGTTGTAGGTCATACTCTTACAGTATTGTGGGGTTTATCGAGCGAATGGACATATAACTGTCATACTTGTCATGATATTTTAATCTTGTGAGTTAAGAACACGAGGGCATGATTATGTTGACGCGTTATATGGGTATTACTCCACAAAGCCAAAGCTATCTATTTACCTTTGGTCTTGCACTTACACTATTAGGCATGGTGCTGACGGACATGTGGCTACCAATGGTCGCCGGCGCTATGATCATGACAGGACTTGCGGTAGAGGCTTGGATTCGAGTCGCGCATATTATTCCGATGCGTAAAGACATCCGAGCGTTACAACAACAGCTTGATTATCTGCAAACCAAGTCTAGAGATGAATAAACAAAAAGCCGCTGGTACTCTGAGTTCTGCTTGAGAACATAAGGTACCAGCGGCTTTTTTGATGTTTGATTCTCGGTGGGGCGTTAAGCCTCCAATCCCTTTTTGATCAAATACTGGTATGGCAGCGTTTCTGTCTCTTGGCCTACCAACTGGTGATCCATGAATCGACAAAAGCTCGGGATATCTCGAGTGGTCGAAGGATCGTCAGCTTTTACCAGTAACACATCGCCATCCTGCATGTTTCTAATTGTCTTCCTGACCATCATTACTGGCTCTGGGCAACGCAGGCCTTCAGCTTCTAAAGTATGGGTTGCCAGTTCAGGTTTGAATGTCATGGTTTGTATCTCTATATCTATCTAACGTGTGAATAATACGTCTGCAGAAAAAATATGCAATAAGTGCTTGGCAAACAGAATCATTTCCTATAACTTAGTTAACAAGTTGATAACAACTCGAAACAAAGGCAACTAGCTAAGGAGTGGCGATGTTGACAGGATTAGATAGATTAACAATTTATTCGGTTCTCTGTTTTATTTCTTTTTGTGCGTTAGTTTTACGCTCATCGACAGAGACCTCACTGATGCCTATTTTTGGCATAGTAGCAACGATTATTGGTATTTGGGTTGAGATGCGCCGTTGGCAGGGTGTAGCCGAAGAGCAAGAGCACTAACCTAAGTACAGCAAACAAATTCCGATACGACATTCCGACACTATCCCCAAATTTTCTTGGGCTTCCCCGCGTAATTGCGGGATTTTTTTTATCTAAAGCATGCTATAAACAAGTTAGTGAACAATGATCATTGTATTCAGCTAGGTAAGTGGCGTGGAATTAGAAGACATCTATCGTAGAGACCTTAATTTATTGGTCGCTTTAAAGGTATTGATTGAAGAGGGTAGCGTTAGCCAGGCCGCGCTTCGTCTTAACTTGAGTCAGTCGGCAACCAGCCGAGTACTCGGGCGCTTAAGAGACCTGCTCAACGATCCTCTGTTTACTCGTCAGGGCCAACACCTTATTCCGACCAAAAAAGCGCTCGAGATCAGCCAGCGAATTGATCAGCCTTTGGAATCATTCCGTCAACTCCTTAGCCCTAGTGATTTCGACCCTTACTATTGCAGTGAACGCTTTCTAATTGCGACCACTGATTATGCGATGCAAACCATTTTGCCGTATGCACTGCCGAAGATTTATGAGCAAGCACCGAATATCTCTTTAGAATTCGCCCCGCTGCAGCATGAACATTTATTTAAGCAGCTTAGTACCGAGCGCGTCGATATGGCGATCTGTCGACCAAGTGGCAGTGTTGCGCCACTTCATCAAGAGGTCCTTGGCCCTGTGGGTGTGTCGTGCTTACTCTCTAAAAATCACCCCTTGGCAGACAACTCGTTGAGCCTTGAAGATTATGTCTCTTTGCCTCATGCGATGATTGCGATCAGTGATGGTGTAAAGGCTTTATTGGACAATGCTTTAGCCAATCAACAACCCAGAAAAATGGTACTGCGTGCTTATCATCTTGAAGCGGCATTGGCGATTGTCGATAGAATGCCGTTAGTGATTACGGTACCTGCTGATTTGGCATACTTGGTTGCAGAGCGTTATGACTTAGTCGTTAAGCCGCTGCCATTCGAGTTTATGCCATTTGATTACTCGTTGATTTGGCATTCACGCTGCGACTCTTCTGCATCACAACAATGGTTGAGAAGAGTAGTCAAAGAAGAGTGTGGTGAGTTAATTCAAAAGCGGATTGCCGATGTCGGCTTGGGTTAGAGTAAATAGCAGATAGCAAAAAGGGCTGATCACATGTTCAGCCCTTTTATTTTATTACGTGTTGCTTTTAGAGTGCGAGCGATTACAGCTTGATAACTACACGGCCTGTAATTTGACCATTAGTGATGTCTTCTGCCGCTTGAATCGCGTCATCTAGAGATACTTCTTTTGTCGCGCTGTTGTAGAAAGACTCAGGTAGTAATTCAGCCAGTTGTTCCCACGCTTTAATGCGTTTTTCACGAGGGCACATAACAGAATCAACACCTTGCAGGCGAACGTTACGTAGAATGAATGGCATTACCGTTGTTGGTAAGTCAAAGCCACCTGCTAGACCACAGATTGCAACCGCACCGTTGTAATCAATTTGTGCCAATACTTTCGCAAGTACTTTGCTGCCTACAGTGTCGATAGCACCAGCCCACATTTGTTTCTCAAGTGGTTTCGCTGGCTCTTCTAGTTCAGCACGCTCAACAATGCGAGTTGCACCTAGTGATTTTAGTAGCTCACCATTCTCTGAAGCACGACCTGTTACTGCTGCTACTTTGTAGCCTAGCTGGTTTAGTAGAGTGATAGATACGCTACCTACACCGCCACTTGCGCCAGTCACTAGGATTTCACCGTCTTCAGGTTTGATACCTGCATCGACAATAGCTTGAACACAAAGCATAGCAGTGAAGCCTGCTGTACCAATCGCCATTACTTTCTTAGCGTCTAAGCCTTTAGGCATTGGTACTAACCAGTCACCGTTTAGGCTTGCTTTCTCAGCCATGCCACCCCAGTGACCTTCACCAACACCCCAACCAGTTAGAACCACTTCGTCGCCTGCTTTGTAGCGAGGGTCATCAGATTGTGAAACTACACCAGAAAGGTCGATACCAGGAACCATAGGGAAGTTGCGAACAATGCGCCCTTTACCTGTAATCGCCAAACCATCTTTGTAGTTCAAAGAAGAGTAGCTTACATCGATCTTCACGTTACCTTCTGGTAATTGAGACTCTTCAATTTGAGAAACTGATGCGATAGTTTTTTTGTCTTCTTGGTTTAGTACAAGTGCTTTAAACATGATCTGCTCCATGGGAGAAATATTAGGAAACTGAAGTAACTTTAGTTGAATCGTTGTAGAAAAAATAATGAAACATCAACATTGAATCTATGCGTTTTATGCATAGATGTCGTTGGCTACTTTCCTCCTGATTGAGTTTGCTGAACGAACCTATCGTTTGTCTGATAGCTAGAAATAAAAAGTGCAGCTATATAAAGATAGCTGCACTTAAGATTATCCGACAAATATTACCGTCGATGAGTGCTATGGGCGTTCAAATACCGTTGCAATACCTTGGCCTAAACCAATACACATGGTTGCTAATCCGTATTTCACGTCTTGCGCTTCCATTAGGTTGATTAGGGTTGTAGAGATACGAGAGCCTGAACAGCCTAGAGGGTGACCTAGTGCAATGGCACCGCCATTAAGGTTCACTTTTTCGTCAACCACATCCAGTAGACCAAGGTCCTTAGCACAAGGTAGAGATTGTGCCGCAAATGCTTCGTTCAGCTCAATCACACCCATGTCTTCAATTGTTAAACCTGCACGCTTAAGCGCTTTTTGAGTTGCAGGCACTGGGCCGTAACCCATGATTGAAGGATCGCAGCCTGCGATAGCCATAGACTTAACGCGAGCACGAATCTTAAGACCCAGTGCGTTAGCTTTTTCTTCACTCATGATAAGCATTGCCGATGCACCATCAGATAGAGCTGATGAAGTACCTGCAGTTACTGTACCGTTGGCAGGGTCAAATACAGGGCGCAGCTGAGATAGGCCTTCAACCGTGGTTTCTGGGCGAATCACTTCATCGTAATCTAGAGTAAACAGTGAACCGTCAGCAGCGTGACCTTCTGTCGGTAGAATTTCGTTTTTAAAACGACCTTCAACCGTTGCTGCTTGTGCACGAGCGTGTGAACGTGCAGCGAATGCATCTTGGTCTTCACGGCTAATGCCATGCAGCTTACCAAGCATTTCAGCGGTTAGGCCCATCATACCTGCAGCTTTTGCTACGTTCTTTGACATGCCAGGGTGGAAATCAACACCGTGTGTCATTGGTACGTGGCCCATGTGTTCCACACCACCGATTAGGCAAATTTCCGCATCACCAACCATGATTGAGCGAGTTGCATCATGCAGAGCTTGCATAGATGAACCACACAAACGGTTAACTGTGACGGCACCAATCTCAATTGGTAAACCAGCCAGTAGCGCAGCGTTACGTGCAACGTTGAAGCCTTGCTCTAATGTTTGCTGTACACAGCCCCAGTAGATATCTTCGATCTCTGAAGGGTTAACTTCTGGATTACGCTCTAAAATACCCTTCATTAAATGTGCAGACAGATCTTCAGCGCGAGTGTGACGGTAAGCTCCACCTTTGGAACGTCCCATTGGGGTGCGAAGGCAATCAACAACAACTACATTATTCATTTTGCTATTCCTTTTCCAAATGTGGGTTACAGAGAACTTGCTTGTTGAGCGTCGTAAAAGCTTTCGCCTTTCGCAGCCATATCAAGCAATAGTTGAGGAACTTGGTACATTGCACCTAAGTCTTGGTAGCCCTTCGCCATTTCTACGAAGTTACCAATACCCACACTGTCTAAGTAACGGAATACGCCGCCTCGGAATGGAGGGAAGCCTAAACCGTAAACCAGTGCCATATCCGCTTCTTGCGGTGTCGCGATGATGCCTTCTTCTAAACAAAGAACGACTTCGTTGATCATTGGAATCATCACACGTTGGATAATTGTTTGGTCATCAAAATCTTGTGGTGCTTGGCATACGTCAGCCAAGATAGGAAGAATGTCTTCAGAGAAGGTCTTCTTCGGGCGACCACGCTTGTCTACGCTGTATGTGTAGAAACCGCTACCGTTTTTCTGACCGTATTTTTCAGCAACGTAAAGTGCATCAATCGCATCACGACCTTCTTTGCCCATACGCTCTGGGAAACCTTGCGCCATCACAGCTTGTGCGTGGTGTGCTGTGTCTAGGCCTACAACGTCTAGTAAGTAAGCCGGACCCATTGGCCAACCAAACTTGCGCTCCATTACTTTATCGATCTTAGTGAAATCAGCACCGTCACGTAGCAACATGCTGAAACCGCCAAAGTAAGGGAAAAGTACACGGTTAACGAAGAAGCCTGGGCAATCATTTACAACGATAGGGGATTTGCCCATCTTCGCTGCGTAAGCCACAACGCGATTAATCGTCTCTTCTGAAGTGTGCTCGCCACGGATGATCTCAACCAAAGGCATGCGGTGCACTGGGTTAAAGAAGTGCATACCACAGAAGTTTTCTGGGCGTTTCAGAGATTTCGCTAGCAGGTTGATAGGAATTGTAGAAGTATTTGAGGTCAGTACAGTGTCTTCACCGACTAGGCCTTCCACTTCGCTCAGTACCGCTGCTTTTACTTTTGGATTCTCCACCACGGCTTCTACAACAACGTCTGATTGCTCAACACCAGCGTAATGCAAGCTTGGAGTAATCGAAGACAGGATACCTGCCATCTTGAAGCCATCTAAGCGACCGCGAGATAGACGCTTATTCAATAGCTTCGACGCTTCGTTCATACCAAGATCAAGCGATGCTTGTGCGATGTCTTTCATCATCACTGGCACGCCTTTCAGTGCAGATTGGTAAGCAATGCCGCCACCCATGATGCCTGCACCTAGTACAGCAGCACGTTGAGTGTCTTTGTTTGCTGACTTACCTGCTTTTTTAGCAAGACCTTTGATGTATTGGTCATTTAGGAACAGACCAACCAGTGCTTTCGCTTCTTCAGATTTCGCTAGCTTGATGAAGTGTTTACGTTCGATATCGAGTGCTGCATCACGATCGCTGCGTGCTGCTTCTTCAATCGCAATCACAGAAGTAATCGGAGCTGGGTAGTGAGGGCCAGCTTTTTGAGCAACGAGGCCTTTCGCCATGGTAAAGCTCATCATCGCTTCGAGTTTGCTTAGCGATAATGCTGATGTTTTCTGTTTGCGGCGTAATTGCCAGTCTAGTTTTTCATTGGCAGCCAGAGAAACGGTATTGATTGCCGACTCTAGCAGTTGGTCTGTTTCTACAATCGCGTCTAACAAGCCAATTTTTAGTGCTTCATCAGCTCGGCAAGCTTTGCCTTGAGTGATGACTTCCATTGCACTGTCAGCACCGATAACGCGAGGCAGGCGCACACAACCACCAAAGCCAGGCATGATGCCAAGTTTGGTTTCAGGTAAGCCAATGCTGGTGGTCTTGTCACCGATACGGAAGTCAGTTGCCAATACACATTCACAACCGCCGCCTAGGGCATGGCCGCGCATCATTGAAAGAGTTGGAACAGGAAGGTCTTCTAGCTTGCTGAAGATGGAGTTTGCAAATCTTAACCATTCATCAAGTTCTGATTCTGGCTTGGCAAATAGACCAAGAAATTCAGTGATGTCTGCGCCTACAATGAACGCGTCTTTGTTTGAAGTTAAGATTAAACCACGTAGTCCTGCGTGAGCTTTAAGAGCGTCTAACGCTTTGTCTAGTGATTCTAAAGTAGCAAGGTCGAGTTTGTTTACAGAGGCTGGAGCACAGAAGCTTAATTCTGCAATGCCATCTTGTAATTCCTTTACCTGTAGGGTGTTAGCTTGGTAAATCATTGTCTATCTCCATGACATACAATCCACGATTGTTTGAGAGAATCTTGTTGTCTTTCTATTATTGTAGAATACCTGGTAAGACCAGTTATCTTAGTCTGTACCTCTGCAAGATGAATTTCAATACATTTTTTAAACAATTGTTTAACATTGTGCGATAGCACAGATCCTCTAACCCTTATTATTCACGCGTGATACACTTCGCCGCTCTTATTAATTAAGTTAACGATATGAATGAACAGCCTTATTTAATACCGTCAGCTCCAGCTTTGTTTGAAGAAGAGATCAAGAAGAGCATCTTTATTACCCACCTTGCGCATACTCCAAGTGTAGGAGCCGCGAAGCAGTTCGTGGAGCAGGTAAAAAAAGAGCACGCTTCAGCGCGACATAATTGTTGGGGCTTTGTTGCTGGTCGACCTGAAGACTCAATGCTTTGGGGCTTTAGTGATGATGGAGAACCCTCCGGTACCGCGGGTAAGCCTATCTTGGCGCAATTGTCTGGATCTGGTGTGGGTGAATTAACGGCTGTCGTCACGCGTTACTCTGGTGGAATTAAGCTTGGAACTGGTGGTTTGGTTAAAGCTTATGGTGGCGGAGTGCAACAAGCTCTCAAGCTGCTTCAAACTATCGAGAAAAAAATAACCACAAAATTACGGCTAGAGTTAGACTATGGCTTTGTGCCAATCGCACAATCCATCATGGCTCAGCATCAGGCTGTTGAGGTCCAAGCGGATTATGGTGTGCAAGTTGAGCTTATTATTGAGATAGAGCTCCTGCAGGTAGATGCGTTTACCCAAACCATGATCAATAAAAGCGGTGCTAAGGCACTGGTAACGAAAGTCAAAGACAACTAGGAAGTGTGAAGCATTTCGCTTCGTTCAATAGCTCATGCAATTTCGCTCAATTATTCGAATCGTCGGATTATTATTAGCACTTTTTAGTGTATCAATGCTCGCACCTGCGTTAGTCGCTCTGATCTATCGAGATGGTGCGGGTGTGCCATTTGTAACGACTTTCTTTGTTCTGTTATTTTGTGGTGCGACGTGTTGGTTTCCAAACCGACGTTATAAGCATGAGTTAAAAGCGCGCGATGGCTTTTTGATTGTGGTTCTGTTTTGGACGGTAATCGGTAGTGCGGGTGCGTTGCCGTTTTTGATCGCTGATAACCCCAATGTTTCGGTAACCGATGCCTTCTTCGAATCCTTTTCTGCACTAACCACTACCGGTGCGACGGTGATTGTCGGCCTTGATGATTTACCTAAGGCGATCTTGTTTTATCGCCAGTTCCTGCAATGGTTCGGTGGTATGGGTATCATCGTATTGGCGGTAGCCATTCTTCCTGTTCTGGGTATCGGTGGTATGCAGTTGTACCGAGCTGAGATTCCAGGCCCGGTAAAAGACAGCAAAATGACTCCGCGTATCGCTGAAACGGCAAAAGCGCTGTGGTACATCTATCTCAGCCTAACCATTGCTTGTGCGGTGGCGTTTTGGCTAGCCGGTATGAGCTTCTTTGATGCAATCAGTCATAGCTTTTCTACTATTGCTATTGGTGGCTTCTCCACTCACGATGCAAGCATGGGCTATTTCAACAGCCCGGCTATTAACATGATTACCGTGGTGTTCCTGCTTATATCTGCATGTAATTACTCTCTTCATTTTGCTGCATTTGCTTCGGGTGGTGTGCATCCTAAGTATTATTGGAAAGATCCTGAGTTCCGCGCCTTTATCTTTATTCAGGCAGTACTGTTCTTGGTTTGTTTCTTATTACTGCTCAATCACCACTCTTATGATTCGTACTATGATGCTTTCGACCAAGCCTTGTTCCAAACCGTGTCTATCTCTACGACCGCGGGTTTTACAACGACGGGTTTCTCAGAGTGGCCATTGTTCTTACCCGTACTGCTTTTGTTCTCTTCTTTTATAGGGGGATGTGCAGGTTCTACGGGTGGTGGTATGAAAGTGATTCGAATCTTACTACTTACTCTGCAAGGTGCTCGTGAAATGAAGCGTCTTGTTCACCCACGGGCTGTCTATACCATCAAGGTTGGCGGTTCTGCACTACCACAACGTGTTGTAGATGCGGTCTGGGGCTTCTTCTCTGCATACGCATTAGTGTTTGTGGTTTGTATGCTGGCTCTTATTGCAACTGGTATGGACGAGTTGAGTGCTTTCTCTGCGGTAGCGGCGACATTAAATAACCTTGGCCCGGGCCTTGGTGAAGTCGCGGTGCACTTTGGCGATGTGAACGACAAAGCAAAATGGGTACTTATCGTATCTATGCTGTTTGGCCGATTAGAAATCTTCACCTTATTAATCTTATTGACCCCTACGTTTTGGCGTAGCTAAGGACAACATTGTGGCAAAAGCTCTATTTTTGTATTCAAGCCGTGAAGGGCAGACCAAGAAAATCTTGAACTATATAAAAGAAGAAATGAGTGAGTTCGAATGTGAGCTTCAAGATCTGCACACTATTGGCAAGGTGGACTTTGCTCAATACGACAGAGTGCTGATTGGCGCATCGATTCGTTATGGCCACCTTAATAAGAAGCTATATCAATTTATTGATGCCAACCTTACTCAGTTGCAATCAAGCAAGGTTGCGTTCTTCTGCGTGAACTTAACGGCGCGTAAAGAAGACCAAGGCAAAGATACACCAGAAGGCAGTGCTTATATTAAGAAGTTCCTTATCAAGTCTCCATGGCAGCCGACTTTAATCGGTGTATTTGCAGGTGCCCTCTATTACCCACGCTATAACTGGTTCGATAGAACCATGATCCGCTTTATTATGAATATGACAGGTGGTGAAACGGATACAACGAAGGAAGTTGAGTACACAAACTGGGAAAAAGTCTCTTTGTTCACTGAAAAACTGAAGAATATGTAAGAGAAAAGCCTACTTTTGAGGCGTTTTGAGTTCTTTTTAATCGAACGAATAAAAAAACGAAAAAAACTTAAAAAAGGGCTTGCCAGTGTGATCGAAATCTCTATAATGCCACCTCGCTGACACGGGATGGCTTCTTAGGAAACCAGAACGAATCAGTAAGCCAAG
>NZ_VTXF01000025.1:0-80388 GCF_013114585.1 Vibrio sp. 99K-1 | reverse complement strand
AATTTAGAGTAATCAAATAAATATGGAGTAAGATTGTTAATATAAAAACCCACTCAAATCTTTACATGATTAAATAGTATTAAATTTAACAAGTCGTTCACTATAACCAAAGTTGGCCGGTGTGTGATTAACTTCCACTGTAATACTACCAGACAGTTTTCCATCTGTTTTATACACTGGACATGATGCAATATCGGATAAGTATGACTCTTCTGTTGGAGCGCTGAAGTAATAAATCTTTTGTAGATTACATTCACCAACCTTCATTCCCAACGCTTCAACTTCAGAACGCTGACGGTAGTAATGTGGACCGATATCAAGAAGATACTCAGGACTATGTGTATAAATCTCGCTAGTGTAGCGCTCGGTAAACTCACTCTCCGCAATAAAGTGTTCATTTGCCATGCTGTAAAGCACATTCAGATGCCAGTAGATCAACTCAGACTTCTCACTGGTTGATGCGCCAGGCTTAGAGTAGACACACTGGATCTGACTATGAGGAACTTCTAGGCTCTGAGTCGCTTGGATGTTATTACGAAGAGCCTTGATTCCACAGCGATGCATCGTGAAACCCTCATTCTTCATCGACTCGGTAACTTGGTTAATCGACTGATATTGAACGTAAACCCCTTCCGGTGACTCGCCAGTGATAACGTTAGTATTATCAGCATAAGCAAACGAACTAATAGAAGAGATTACAGACACTAAAGCTATTGTTTTTTTCATTGTTATTTGTCCTTTGTGATTGGCGGCAGGAAAATAACTCAGAAACCCAATATGCAACACAATACATATCAATATTTGTGATCTTGGTGGAAGCAATGATTGGTTTTGTGAATATTTCAATTTGTGGTTTTTATATGGAAGAACAAGAATCCCATAAATTAGCCATACTAATATAAAGGCCTTATAGTTAACAAAGACTAAACTATTGAGTATTCTTTTTAAATGGACATGTAGAACCAATTAACGAGAAGGGTACCCACTTACAAAGAGATATGTATGGATTAATTAATAGATCAATTTTACAATCCTGGATTACTCTAATGAGGAATATCGTGTACGTGGGTGGTATTTACCTATAAGTGTTCAGTAAATAGAATTGATAATATACCTCCTTTATACTAATTTAATATATCACCGATAACACAGTGTTATCGGTATCTAAAAGACAAAATGAGCTGGGAAAATACAATGAAAAAAATCGTATTAGTAAGTGCCTTGATATTGTCATCAACAAGTGCGTTCGCAGATCAAAAGACTCAGAACGATAAAGGTGGCTTTACCGGTCCAAGTGCAGTGAAAGTAAAGACTGTTGAAATGGCTTTAGAAGCAAAAGACGATACACCAGTAATATTAACGGGTCATATTGTCTCTTCATTAGGTGATGAAGAGTACCAATTTAAAGACTCAACCGGTGAGATTGTTGTTGAGATTGATCACCGTGATTGGAATGGTATTGAAGCAACACCTGAAACAAAACTTGTAATTCAAGGTGAAGTGGATAAAGAGTGGAAACACACTGCTATTGATGTAAACACGATTCAACTAGCAAAGTAATCTTTCGATCCTGCTAAAAAGAAAAAGGTCAGAAATAATTGTCTGACCTTTTTTGTATCAACTAGGAGTCAAAGCCTACATGACTCGCCTTTTGGTTATCAACCCGCTTAGCTCAATTTTCCGATAGAGATTTCGATAAAGAAAGCGACACACCAGAGAAACTTCGGAACGCATTGATCATAATGTAGAGATCTTCATCAGCCCTAGGCACCTCGCAAGTTTCAAAGTTGCCAGAGCGATAAGGTCGGCAATCGTAAGTACTTTTCGTTGGTTGCGCGCCAGAACGAATGTAGAGATCGGCGTCCCCCACTCCTTGCTTGATAGTTGCAGTTACATCACTGGTACGGTTTGCTGCTTTGAGCACAAACACTTTTTGTTGGCCGGACGTCGCGGCGAGATCGGTTATTAGGCTTCCTAAAGTCACCTCGGGAATATCATTGTTCGGCTCGCCGACTGAGCCATCAGGTAACGTATCACCAAAGTATGAAGACACAAGTGGCCAAATCTTACTGATTTTCACACCTTGGTTTTCACAACCTCCAAAATGATGCAGCGCAATCGCTTTGTTGTTGTCAGTACGCAAAACAGGTGAACCAGATGAGCCGCCAATGGTGTCACAGAAATAGCCAGTGTCGGTATTGGCACCTCGGCCACCTGTTGAAGCTACATCAATCTGACACATGCCGGAGCCATTTTGGTCACTTTCAATTGCCAGTTCTTTCGGCTTACCAGCTCCGTGTTGAGGAATGTAAATACCATCGCCAAAGATTGGCTCTTGAGCATCTAAGCCTAGGTAACCAAACGACTCAATTTTTGAAAAATCATCAACGGTGAAAAGTGTGTAATCCAAATCATAATCAGTGCTGAGTATCTTACTCCCCATGACTTTTACCGTGGTGGCCATTGAGCCGTCACAAGTACGGCGCTGATAGTTAAACCATACCTCTGTATTTCTCAGTTCTGATTCTGATGCGACACAGTGGTTGTTGGTGAACATATGGTTATCTGGCCCCACCCGCCAAGCGGTACATAGACTACGCCCATTAATGAGTAGCCTTGCAACGGGGGTTGTCCAAGCCACCTTATCTGGATGAGACTCTTCCCAACAGGCTACGTCTCTGCGCTCATTAACACCACATGTCGATAACGTTGCCAATGCCTCTTCGTCAGCACTCTTGCCCGCCATGTAGTAATCTATCTCGAACTCAGCGTATTGGCCCTTTGAGTTTGGAATAACCTCAAGCAGCATGCGCTCGCTTGAGATAGACTGAACAAACCAATCTGTCTGGCTGTCACGATACTCAACTACCTCATCATTGGTGCTCGAACTCAAGCGCAATAGACTGCCTTTCGGCACAACAAGCGACTTGAAGTGAAGCTTAATGAACGATGCCCCCACATGCTCAATTTGCTGTTTGCGCACGTTGCCCGATGTCTCAATCAACGCTTGGTGCGACAATGGGTACTCAACTTCATTGGCAATAACGGGTAAGTGTGGCTGAACAGTAAGATTGAGCTGAACTAGGGATTGTGGCTGCGCATTTAAGAACGAAGAAAATAGACATGTTGTCGCTAACCCAAGGTTAGATAAGATTACTTTCATTGGATTTCCTATATCGATTGGTAGTGTTCCCTCCACAAACATATGCGCTAATAAACAATATGACACAAAATGCATATGATATTTTCAGTAAAGAAATATTCACACCAACGACAATTGCTTACATTCAATAACATAGCTCTCAACTGGACTTATTCGTACCTCTCTCGCTGTACAAATTGGTGTGCGACTTGAACACAAAAAGAATCATGGGTAAGCAGCGTATTTTGCTATTCTGAAGATAATTTCGGCAGAGCTATACTCTTCATATAGTCAATATAGAAAGCCTTGAACTGCCACACTTAAAACTGCGTGGATTAAATAAGTAAGAAGTCGTTAAATGGAATGCAGGTAAACAGAAACTAAAAAGGGCTAGCAAAACTGCTAACCCTTCTAAGTTGAGAGTTCGTTTCAAACTCCCTATATGTATTCAACTTTCGATTATGCTGTTTTTTCATCCAAGTTTGCGTCTTGCTTGTCATCAAGAGCAAAGTAGATTTTCGACACAATCACTTCAGCAATTAGAATCGTAAATACCACAGCAAAGAAAGCAACAACACCGTTCCAAGGACCTGTAAAGCTCACCTTGTCACCGAACAATAAGTTAATCGCTTCTAGCATGACAAACTTCGAGCCCACCAAGATAATGTAAGTGGTAATCGCTCGGTAAACCTTAGGTGCAGTACCCGGCTTGCTTTTAAAGTGCTCAGCAATCTTATGTTCTAAGCCAATAGAAAGCTTCAATAGTAGCTGAAGCAACAATGCCGCTATCAAAGAGATAGTGAAAGACTCGATATTCACAAAGTCCCAGTACTCATCAAAGAAGTTAAGAACCACTAGGTCCACCAGCACAGCTAACGTGTAACCTACGAATAGACGTTGTGGTGTATTGAATCCGTAAACTTTGTCTGAATTAGTCATGTTGTCTCTCTTTAATTTGATAAGTAGCCTCGATTTGAAATACATCTTAGCGTTCGAATCAGAACAAAACTTACCATTTGGTGACATCATCCCCTTTCCATTCAAAATTGTTAATCTTTATTGGTTGATCATTTTCTGTACCAATAATTCTCTTTCCTCTATACAGCAAAACTCAAAAATATAGAAAAGTGCGAAAAGATAAGTCTCGTCACTGCTTGTCACCAAATGGCAATTTTAAAAATACTGCATCGCCTATGATGGCTCCATCAGCGACACACACTCATTTCCAAAAGGTGCAGACTATGAAAAAGCTAATCACTAACGCGAACATATTTAACGGTGTTGATAACAACCTAATCGAGAACGTATCTATTCTTATTGAAGACAACTTGATCACTCAAATTGGTGAGGTTGACGCTACGTTAGCCGATGAAATTATTGATGCTCAAGGTGGCACAGTAATGCCTGGCTTGATTGATGCCCACGTTCATATCACGCTATCTGCGCCTTTCAATGTGATTGATACTATGACACGTGAAGAAGTAGCGATTCGCTCAGCAAAGATTTCAGAAGAGATGCTGATGCGCGGCTTTACCACCATTCGTGACGTAGCAGGTAACACGCTTGGTCTTAAAAACAGTATCGACAACGGCTATGCCACTGGCCCACGTATTCTTCCTTCAATGGCGGCTATCTCACAAACCTGTGGTCATTCCGATTACCGTCAAAACCAAGCACAAGAGCGTTTGGCTAACGGCCACGAAGATTCACCAATGATGAAGCTTGGTGCAATGAAAGTAGCTGATGGCCGCTCAGAAGTATTGAAAGCCGTGCGTGAACAGCTGTTTATGGGCGCTTCTCAAATCAAAATAATGGCAGGTGGCGGTGCTTCATCGACCTTCGACCCGCTAGACACTTTGCAATTCACATCAGAGGAAATGAAAGCCGCTGTTGATGCCGCTTCTGACTACGGCACTTATGTCGCTGCGCACATCCACACCTCTGATGCGATGCGCCGAGCGGCAGAAGCGGGCGTGATGTCTTTCGAACATGCGACCATCATGGACGACGATATTGCAGAGATCATTAAAGAGAAAGGCATTTGGGTGATTCCTTCTTACTTTACCTCTTCATTGATTGCAGAGCGTAAGATCCCGTTACCAAACGAAGAGACATACCGCAAGACAGAACGCGTAGGCAAAGCCATGTTCAAATCAGCAGAACTGATTAAGAAATACGATATTCAGAACATTGCTTTTGGTACTGACTGTGTGGGTGAAACCAACGTGCATGCGACACAATTGAATGAACTGGGTGCGATTGAGCAAGTATTCGATACCATCACGGCACTTCGCATGGCGACATCAAACTGTGGGCGTTTATTCGAAATGTCGACTTACCAACACCCTTACCAGCAAGGCAAGCTAGGCCAAATCGTTGAAGGCGCGTATGCCGACCTATTGATCATCGACGGTAACCCACTGGAAGGCGTGGCATGTGTTGCTAACACCGATACACAGAAACTGATCATGAAAGACGGCAAAGTGTATAAAAACACGCTTTAGCGTTCAATACTCACTCACTGAGTACCTAAAACTCAAAGGCAGGCAAGCGAACTTTTTCGTCGCTTGCCTGCCTTTTTGTTAAGCGTTGTTTTATTGCTACTATTAAGCACAGACTATTGATTCAATGATGGAACGAGTTTATTTAAGGATGAAATTAGAATGAAGCTATTACTTACTGCACGCCTAATCAGCACAGTGCTATTACTCAGTTCGCTGCTGTCAGGGTGCGGTAACTTTAGAAACCTATCTAATGAGATAGAAGCTATCGACTCCATTACCAATCAATACATGATTACCTTGAATCAACCAGCCTCCGGTTCTGCCGTGGTGATTGAACAAATCAAAGACATCAACAAAAGCGAGGTTGATGGCTACGATGGCATCATCGACAGTGACAGTATTCACTTACATGTATCAAATAACATCCACTATCTACTTATCTTTGAAGATAAGAATCAAGATCTTACCCTACAAGCCGATGAAGCTTTCAGTGTAATCAACCTACGTGATCACGAAGACAGGTCGACAATAGAAGTATCATTAACCGTTAATGAGAGCGAAGCCCCAAGAGCGTTTGTTGATCGTTCGCTATCCTCACTATTGAAAATTGAATTAGACCTCGTCGACATAGGCACCGTGGTAGATTTATCGAATCCCCCTTTTGAGAAAGGGAATGCAAAACTCGGTATGTGGCAGCCACTCACATTCTTACTTGAGGACAACGCCGGGCTCTATTTTCTATCTGAATATGACCCAAATAAAATCCCAATCTTATTTGTGCACGGGATCAATGCAACCGCTTTAGATTTCGCCCCTCTCATTCAAAAAATCGACCAATCTAAATACCAGATATGGGTGTTTAACTACCCTTCTGGCTTATCTTTATCTTTAAATTCGAAAGGCTTGAACAATCTATTACATACAGTTGTAAGTGAATATAAGAACCAGCAACTACATGTTGTTGCCCACAGCATGGGCGGGCTTATCGTCACCAACAGCATTCGTCAGTGCCGAATTGGACAGTTATGCGACTTTGTAAGCAGCGTAACCACCATCTCTTCGCCGTTTGGTGGTGTCGAGTCTGCTAAACAAGGGGTCGAGTACTCTCCCGTAGTAATGCCTGCATGGGTTGATTTAAATCCAGACGGGAAATTTATCGCTGACTTATTCATTGACAGCAGTAAGATTCACATTCCCCACTTTTTAGCCTTTGGTTATAACTCGGGCGAGCTATTTAATACCAACAGCAACGATGGTGTGATCAATTTATCAAGCCAGTTATCACGACCTGCCCAATTGAAGGCGGACCAAATTCGTGGTTACAACGAAAACCATCTGAGTATTTTAGATAATGATCATCTGTTTGAAGATCTGTCCGAGTTTTGGCTAACAGCAGAGCAATAACCCCTCCCTATACATCACCCGACAAACCCGTTGGCGTAAATGGTATGAAGATTGGCGGTATTTGCACTGCGAGCCAACACGCCAATCTTTATTCTAATCCCATAAACCAGCACACGGAGTGACGCTAAGCCTAGCGAGCTAGGTTTCGAAACAAGGATAGTGACTTTCTAACTTGGGATAGAAACGATGACTATCAATGAATTAAAACGCAGAGATTTTTTCAAAGTTATGGGGAAAGGTGCAGTTTCTGCTGCGGCTATTTCTCTGCCTACCTTAGCCAGTGCAACGCCAACTTCGCCAACCAATTTGCCTTCAGATCACCAAAGCGTTGACTCGCCACTCGATGCAACCGAGATGGCGAACCTGATAAGAGACAAAAAAGCCTCGCCAAAAGAATTCGTAAAAGAAGCCATCTATAAAATACGCCAGACCAATGATCAGGTTAATGCCGTTGTTTCTGAGTGCTTTGACTTAGCGCTAGAGCGTGCAAACTCATTTAACCCGAACTCACCCTTTGCCGGCGTCCCTTTCTTGGTAAAAGACTGCGTTGATGTTGCTGGGCTTGAATGCACCCTGGGTTCGAAGCTAAACCAAGGCAGAAAACCCAACACGACCTCTTGGTTTATTCGTGCGACTCAAAATGCAGGGCTGAACACCATTGGCATGACGAACATCCCTGAAATGATGACACTAGGCTGCACACAGAATTCCCTTTACGGCGCTACACGTAACCCATGGGATCTAAGCCGAGGTGTTCACTCATCGACTGGCGGTGGCGCAGCAGCGATTGCAGCTGGTTATGTACCCTTAGTGCATTCAACAGATGGCGGCGGTTCTTCTCGTATGCCTGCTTCAGCAACTGGTATTTTTGGCTTTAAACCCAGTCGAGAATCTTTGATCTCAGGGCTAACTGATGGCTCAACAGACGAAGGTTTTACTCATCAATCGTTTATGTCGAGAACCGTTCGTGACGCTGCTTTGGCAGTTTCAGTCACAGAGCATCATACAAAAAATAACTTTGAGACGCCTTTTCCTCGAACTCCAATAGGAATGGTTAATGCTTCTCTTAACCGTCAGATAAAGATTGGTGTCACCCTCAAAGATATCCACGGCAGGCTTCCCGATGAAGACACGCTCGCAGCCATTCGTTCTACGGTCTCTTTGCTCGAAAGCCTTGGGCATATTGTTATCGAAGTTGAACAGCCAATCCAAGATGGCGATGTGTTCATGCGTAACTACATGGGCGTATTTGGTAACAAGATGGCAAGCTTTGCTGAGCAATTCGACCGCTTAGGGATGCCGCTAGAATCGATGCCAGACAAAGTCAGCGATAACGTCGCCTATTTAGCTCGTACGATGCAAGCACGCTTAAAAGCCACTCCTAGCTTGTATATCGACTCTCAACAGCGATGCCGAAACTTCGCAACCAGTCATAACCGAGAGTTCTTTAAAAACATCGATATATGGCTCACCCCTTGTGCAAACCATGTTCCTTTGGACATCGCATATTTCGACCAGAAAGCACACTCCGGCAAAGAGATATGGGCACGTTCAGAGAAATTAATGTCCTACACGCCAATCGAAAACGTGGCTGGCAATCCGGCGATGTCGGTTCCCTTGTATTGGAACAAGCAGAACCTTCCTGTTGGTAGCCACTTTTCCGCAGCAAGAGGCAACGACCGCCTGCTATTTGAATTGGCCTATCAACTAGAACACGCCAAGCCTTGGGCAAACAGAAAAGCCCCGATTGCGCTTTAAAAAGCAATTCACTTTCAAAACAGTTCAATTTAGAAAACCATTTAAGTACGAGTCTTTTGATGAAACATATTATTTTCCTATTCTTGGCAAGCCTGACGCTTCCGCCACACTCATTCGCAGCTCTAGCACCAAGCGAAGGCTTCAGTGGCAACATGACCTTCCTAACTGGCTTCACCGCAAACTCAAGTAACCTCGATGTTGGTCAAAGCAACCATCAATCTCAAGCCGATTTAATGTCGTCGGGTAACACGGAAGCCGAGGGAATGGTCGCTGTTTTGGGTTCGGTGCAATACACCTTTGGCGCTTTGAATCACAAACAGTTTTTCTTAGGCACCTCAAGAGACGACATCATCACTGGTACGCTGGCATTTGAAATTGGATATAGACAGCAAGTGGAAAGCGGCATGGTGGTCGATTTTTCTATCTTGCCGACTCTGATATCTGGCGAAGTGTGGGATGACCCTTATGCTGTAGACTCGAAAAGAGAAGAGACCGATGTCACTGGTACTGTCGTTCGAATGCAGCTTTCAAGAATAATGGGCTCGAACTTTAATCTCGATGTCGCTTCTGGTGAGTCAGACGTTAAAAAAGAAAACACCGGTCTAAAGGGGCTTGGGTTAACCGAAGAAGAACGCGCACTGATGATTCGAGAACGAAAGTACTTTTATCTCAAGTCTGGTTATCAGTACTTCTTGAAAGATGGGTCAGGCATTCTCACACCTTCAATGAATATTTTCTCTTCAGACTCTGAGGGTGATGCACTGTCGTTCTTGAGCCTTGGTGCGGAAATCAACCTAGCGAAAAGATACGGAAAACATGGTCTTGCTTTAACACTCAATGCAGCAAAACGCAGCTATGATAAAGAGAACCCGATCTTTAATAAGACACGTGAAGACAAAGACTTTGGCGCCTTCGTTGCCTATGAATATGCCAATATCTTTGATGCTAAAAACTGGTCTTTGGTGTCACTACTCGGCGCCAAGACAACGAATTCAAACATTGAGTATTACCAATCATCGCAATATGTGGTTTCAGTCGGTGTTGATTACAAATTCTAAGGTTGAACTGAGATTTTCATTGCTTGTAACCCGCAAAAAAATCCTTTAATTTGGACATATTACCGAGAAGAACACTCTTCAATCATCAGTAATAACAGGGAGTTACGGTGGAAAGTTTTAGTACTCAATTACCCATATTTTGGTTTAAAACTTTAGATTCTGCCATTCAGGCTAGAATTGGAGACAGCAGCGATATCTGGTCGGGAGCAGAGGTCTATCAACAACTTTGCTCCGCCGAATCGATCTCGGCTTATCAGCTTCAAACCGCCATCACCAACATCTACCAACGCTTTGATCATGAACTGATCGACCTATTTGATGAATCCGCTTGCTACTTCGATGAGCTTGAAATGGGCGCGCCGGTAATGGCCATGCTCACCGCGCCAGATCTCGCCAGCTTTTGCCAACTGTTGAGTCGATACTCCATTCATATACATCCGCTACTGAAAATTTTCAGTCGTGAAACAGAGAGTGGTGAAGTCGAGCTTTGGGGCGTCACACCCGAGTACATTGACGAAACCACCCTAATGACACACATCAGCTTAGGGCTCTATTTCAGTATTATCCTCAAGCTCGTTCGAAAATACCTGAATACACCAAAACAAAAAGTCGCCATCCATATCCATAAGAACACCATCGGTGATGAGTTTTTAAGCATATATGAGCGCGTATTTAATGTAGAAATGAAGGAAGGCTTCCCCGCCCGATATATACTGTTCCCTAACGATCTTGTTCAGGCGAAACCTCGCCAATTCCAAGCTGACTTTCATGCAGAGTTAGTACGAATAGCCGACCAGCAGATGGAAAAAACATTAAAAACCAACCTGATCTACAAAGTGAATGAAACGTTCAAAGTGCTTGCGGTAAAAGACACCAACCTAGATAGCGTGGCGAGTAACCTTCACATCAGCCCTCGAACTCTGAATCGTAAACTTAAACAACAAGGGGTGAGTTTTCGTCGTTTGTTCGATAAATATCGACTTGAGCTGAGCATGACGTTGCTAAATCAAAACAACAGTAATATTACCTATGTGGCTCACGAGCTTGGCTTCTCAGACTCAAGCGCATTCAGCCGAGCATTCAAGAATTGGACTGGTCACTCTCCTACTGAACTCAGGTCGTAACAACAGATCTCGCCCCCATATCACTAAGCATCGAACGACATTGTTCTTACTTGGTTTTTGCTCTTACATATTTTCGATTCTCATGTATTATGCTTGTCCATAATTGTATGACAAATATGTAGCGCTGTTTCTGTATGACCAAAGCCACCAACCACGCGATTTTGCTCTTAGTATTCGCCAACCTGCTCGCCTCCTTTTCAGACGTTTCACTCAAAGTGCTGAACGGTGAAGTGCCTACGTTTCAATATGTGTTTATCCGCCAACTATTGAGCGTGATGTTGCTGCTTCCTTTTTGGCTAAAGCTACCCAAAGAGACGCGAATGCAAGGTGGTTGTCGCATCAACTTCTTGCGGGCTCAATTAATCCTAGTGGGCAGCGGCTGCGCAATGATTGCCATCACACACCTCACCTTGGCGACCGCAAACGCGATGTTCTATGTTGGGCCCATTCTTATGCTCCCGCTTTCTATTGTTTTACTGAAAGAGAAGCCGACATCATCAAAAGTGGTCGCGACATTGATTGGTTTCGTGGGTGTGCTAATCGTTTTGCGTCCAGAGCAATTTCACTGGGCCGCTATTGCAGGCTTAGGCAGTGCGCTCGCTATGGGTGTCGGCAATATTTTGATTAAACGTCTTCACGCAGAACAACACATTATCTCGACGCTATTTTGGACCAGTGTAATGACCCTGCCTCTGGCGTTGGCTCTTGCTCTGCCTGCATGGGCGGCGATTGAATGGCGTCATGTTGGGTGGATTATGGCTATCAACCTATTCGTTTTTGGATACCATGCCCTTGTGGTGGTGGCTTATAAAAAAGCGCCAGCAAACCAAATAGCTCTCGCAGAATATTCGGGGTTGGTGTTTGTGACATTATTTGGCGTGATGTGGTTTGACGAGATTCCAGATATGCTGACTCTTGTCGGTATCAGCCTCATCGTCATTCCTATGATGCCAATAAAATGGAAGAAGTACTTCAGTTGGCCAAATCAAACGGCCCTTGATATAGAAGCCAATCAGCCTAAGCCTTAATCGTCGACAGCATCATTACAGCGCATAGAGCTAACCCACTTTCGGCTTATTCAAACTAGAAAAGGGACCGGTATTTCTACCCGTCCCTTTTTGTTTTCGCTTGTGTTAAGCGTTACTTAAGCTTGAATACCAACACTTTGTTGTATGCCGTTACCATCAGTAAGTCTTGCTGTTTCCCGCCAATTTCTAGGTTGCTGATATGGCCCGCATCAATAGCAATGAAGTCAATCTGCTTACCGTCTTTATCGAACACACCCACGCCACCGTGCGCTGCAACAAATAGGTTGTCATCGGCATCAACAGCGACACCATCAACCATAGGTTCAGAGCCAGACTCCGCCTTCACTTGAGCAAATTGCGTCTTATTGCTGAGTGACTGTCCATCAACATCAAATCGGTATACCCAGCCATCAGATGTGTCGGCAACGTATAACGAAGATTCATCAGAAGAAAATGCGATGCCGTTTGGTAGCTTGAACTCTCCAGTGATCAACTTTAGATCACCATCTAAATAACGATAAACGCCATTAACCGGTTGCTCTGATTCTGCCTTTGCTGGGCCGTAACCTTGGATACCAAACGGAGGATCGGTAAACCACACGCTGCCATCGCTGTTAACGGTTAAATCGTTCGGGCTATTAAGCAGTTTGCCGTTATACGTTGCAGCGACAATCACTTTCTCTCCGTTGCCCTGACGGTACGACAACTTTCTATCATGGCGAGCAGCCCAAAGGTTGCCTTTCGCATCAATATCGAGACCATTGGCATAGCCAGAATTGTCATCAAAAACGCTCAACTTGCCGTTAAGATCGTAAGAATAGGTTGTGTTATTTGGGATATCGCTAAACAAGAAACGTTGATGTTCCACATCCCATGTTGGGCCTTCAACAAAGCCGAATGAGTCACCAACCAATGTTGGGTTGCTTTCTACAACAGAGGCAGCTGAAACATTCATAGAGGCAGCCATTGCAGCGGTAATAAGTAGTAGTTTGTTCATTGTTCTTCTCCTTTCTGTTTACGTTTTGAATCTTAGTTTCTTGAAGGAGTGAGAAAAACAGTACAAAATGACTTCACTGTTTACTAAATGGTGTTAATGATGAATTTGATTTATATGCAGACTTTCTTGACTGTCGCCGAAGAGCAAAGCTTCACCAAGGCCGCTGAAGTATTGGATGTGTCAAAAGGTTTGGTGTCTCGGCATGTACAACGACTCGAAGAAACATTGAATTCTAAACTGTTTCACAGAACGACTCGTTCTATCAGCCTCACGGAAGTGGGCGAAGAGTTGTATTCAAAAGCGAAGCAAATTCAACTATTAGCAACCGAAGCGGAAATGCGTGTCTTAGACATGACTCAGGAAGTGGCAGGCGATTTGAAAATTACCGCGCCGATAGAGTTTGGGCGTGCGCTTTGTCGTCATATCATCCCTACTTTCAAGCAAGAGTACCCAAAAGTGGATTTGATTCTCGACTTTGGGCCGATGAAAAAGAAGATAGAGTCTGGCGACTTTGACATTGCTTTTAGAGCCTACGATGAACTGCCTAATGATGTGATTGCCAACGATCTTGGGCATATCCGCAATGTTCTGGTTTGCAGTGCGGGTTACGCATCGACTAACCCACTTGCCACCACTAAAGACATCCATAAATGCAGCTTCATTCTTAACAGTCAAAATGAACGTTGGAATCAGCTGGAGTTAATCAATGATGAGCAAACCTACCATGTTGAAGTAACCGGAAGCGTTAGTTCAAATACTTACAGTTCAATTTTAGAGTTAGCGATGCAAGGAATAGGGGTCGCCAGCTTGCCGTTCTATCAAGTTGAAGAGCAGCTCAAACAAGGTGAGCTTATTCACGTGTTCCCAGAATGGTCGATAAAAGCCCAAAAGCTAAGCCTTATTTATGCTCAAAGAAGAGTAACACCGCAGAAGTTGGTCACTTTTAACCGAGCGGTAAAAGAGTGGTTGGAATCGAATAACGCTTATACGTTGTGAGGGGGAGATACCAACTCTTGATGGTTTAAGTGACTGGATTTGATTAGTTTTAGAGCTAGTTCAACCTAGCTCTATTTGATCATCTTCAAGAGTGATGCGTTAACAGTAATCTCTATTTTTTTATGCCGCGTCTTGGAGCCTTAAACTTTCATAATAATCCTCAGCAAGAGCTGTCATTTTAAACTCAGCTTCAAAGCCAGCAATTTTTTCTACAGCTTCTTGTATAGATTCCAAATCAACCTGGAAAAACTCTTTGCGGGTATTAACCGCGTTTACACGTTGAGTATGAAACTCTCTATGTAAAGCCGCCTCTAAAGCCGGAGCATCATCGGAATAAATCATAGCGTGGACATCAAAAGAGAATGGTACGCTTGCATCCCCTAGTTCTTTAACGCGATCCATTGGCTCAAGTCTTCTCGTCAAACCAATTTTATAGACATCCTCACCAAATGAGCCGATGTTACTAATCACGTAAACATGCCCTTTTCTAGTTTGTTCAGCCATACTCTTAGCTCGTTGTTCTTTAGATTCAGCTTCTTCGAGTCGAGTTTGCAGCTCTGCTATTCGACGCTCCATGAGCTCTTTCTCTTCATCTGAAGCATCATTTAATTCTTCACGTGCCTTTTCAAGCATCTTGCGATACATCTTCTCTTCTTTTTCAGCATCAGCAATTGCTTTTTGGAACTCCTTTATAGCTCGCTGTTCTTCACGAATCTGCTCTTTGATTAATTTCTGTTCAATCTGCTCTTCTTCTTTCTTGAGCATATATTGATATTGGAGTTTGCACTCCTCAAATTTTAATTCGATGTAGTCCAAATTAAAGCCGCATTCAAAAGTAGCACAAAGTTTTTCAATATTATTAGCTAGCTTCTCTATGCGTTCTAACGTTCGAGCAAAGCTACTTGGCGACACTTTTCCTATTAAGAAGTCACATTCTGTATTAAACGCCGTCAGCATTAACTTAACTTGTGCATCTAAGATTTTTCTATTGTAAGCAGCATCATTAGAGATAACCGTGTAGCTTGGATAAATAATCGCAGCTTTATCTTTGATCATCTCTTTTTGAGATAGCCTAACTTCCTTAATTTCTTCAGCATAGCGAACTGACGTCTCGTACAAATATTGTGGCTTTTCAAAATGACCACATGAAGTGTACTCATCAATTCGAGAATATAAGTCAAGCTTGCCCATGAGTTCATCAAGAGCCTTAGTATTCATCTCAAATGAAGATTTACCATCCTCGATACCTAGTTCCACAGCTTCAAGTTCTTTTGTTTTTTGGGCTAAACTCTCAGCAATTGTATTCTCATTTTTCTGAAGAGCCCTCAACGATTCAGTCTCATTGAATATAGAACCTAGTTCTCTCGAGGCTTGTTCAGATTCAGTCTTCACCACGTGTAGTTCGTCTTTTATGAGCTTAAGCGCCTCATCGATTGACTTATATTCCGCTACTTTTTTGTTGGCACTACTTTTAGTTAGGATATAGGTCAAAATAATTAACACCGCGGCTGAAACGACAACTATTAGTAAATTTTTATCCATTTACTTTAAAACCTCTTTGATAAATTGTTTTCTTAATGAAGATCGTTCAAGACAGCGATCGTTGTATTCATCTTTCGCTTCAACCAAGGACTCTTTAAACGCTCTTTTTACTTCTGAGGCTCTCTTTTTCTCGGTTCGCTCGACGTCTTTTAACCGGCGTATCCTTTCACGCTCAACTCGTAATTCTTCACGTTCAGCTGCCTTACGCCGCTTTTCAGATTCCCGTATAGAACGCTTATTTGCTTTATCTATAGCTTTAACAACTCTAATCGCTGTTCTTAAGCCGCTACCACGTCTAGCCAAAACTTCACCGTATACCATATAGATGCTGATGACCGAACATTAACACAAACTGACATTTAATCTTTAATACACATCAAGTTTGATATTCAGGCGCACTAAACAACACGGTTCCATTATCAAATTAACGTGATTGCTCACACTATAATAATGTTTGGCTTTAGCTCTCCCCAAAAACAAAAAGGGATTGGTATCTCTACCAATCCCTCCCCCAAATTCTCTTACTACTTACAAGCTCTCAATTACCTTTTGAACCATAGTATCAATCTGACGCTTACACGAGAAATGACGCTCTCCAGAGTTAACATGTCGCTTGTTGGTTCAGCATTGAAAGCCGATTTGATAGCTTCAATCCATCCGGGTAATGAAGGTTTGCTCATCATCCACAAAAGCGACAAAGCCTCCGTGATAGATAAACACTCGACCACGCCCTTCAACTAAGCAGGCAAGCTGAGGATTCAAATCTTCTTCATTATCCGGGCTTTGAAAAGTGCCGGTATCGGTGATTACACCGCGGAGTGGAGGTAAATATCCATAAGCGCGCTTGGCTTGATCAATCAGGCTCAATTCGCTAGCGACAGAGAAGCAACGAGGGAGCCTGCCTGCATCTTCGATAAACATAGTTTTCAGTTCTTCAAAAGCGGTAATAACTAGCCAGTCGATGTCATTAACTTGATGGATAAACATAGAGTTTCTCAGTAATTCTGATGCAGGGATTCTATCGCTATCTGAGGCTAAGAGGAGTAGAGATTGCGTTATCACAGAGGCACTCGATGCCTTTCTATCAATCTATTTAGAATACGCTCTTGTCGCACCTAAGTTGGAGCCCTAAAACGAAGGGTTGCTACATCAACCAACCCCACTAAGCAGTGATTTAATAAAAGAACGAACCTTACTCTCTAAAAGATATCAATTGCCTTTTGCACCGCAGGACCAATCCGGAGTTTACGAGAAGTAACACCTTCCAAAGTCAGCATGTAGCTAGTTGGTTCAGCATTGAAAGCTGATTTAATGGCTTTATAGTCGCTTTCATCTACCCACAGTAGATTTGCTTCTTCGTTCTTAGTGTCTGCGGTGATAAGAGTATCTAATTTAGTTATGGCTCATATTGATTAAATGCTCTTTATTGCGCTTAAGTTTCCTTGAAAGTTGCTTTTATCACTGATTCTCTCCACACATTGTAAGAATAGTATGCAACTGAATTTTTAATGTGTGCTGAGCTTAGCAATAATGACACTCATCAATATGAAACTAGTGTAATACCAAGAGCATCAATGTATAAAGACTTTTTTATTTTATATCCATTTAAGAGATCTTATGTACAAGAAAAATGTTTTTGTTGCTTTACCCTTAATCGTAGCCGCAAGCGGGTGTTCTTCTGTTGTCGGTGAGTCTGTAAATCAAAATGTCTCGTTTAATGGTGAGCAAGAGAGGCATTTCGTTTTTAGTAAGAACGGTGGAAACATTAGTAAAGCTGACATTTACTCAGCTTTACATTCAGCAATCAAAAATGAGTCCATAGTTCACGATGTTTATCATCGTAATTCAAGATCGCGAGGGATGGGAGCTAGTATTTCAGAGGAACTAATTACAGTTATTCATTATGACAACTACGAGGGTCTTGTTGATGAAAAAGTAGCTAACTACAACGTTATGATAGATGAGGAAAGAGATAATTATAAGGTTACGCTTAAGTGCCCTTCAATGTACCACGACATAGCAACTTTTAGAGTGAGTATAAGTAAGGAATACCTCTCTGGAGATACTGTTGTTAAAAACCTCAACCATATCTGCAAAAACATTAACCCAATAATCAAAAAGTCTGATTGGGTTAAAGATGAGTTTAACGCAAAATTTAAGAGTGAAGATGTTTTTGCTAACTACTCAAGAATATTGACAAAAGTTAGCCATAAAGAAGACGTTAAAGGCTTTGATATTGAAAAAGCTGAAATTTTTAAACTACCTATGACTGATAACGAGAATACTAATTTGGCGTTATCAGTATTCCCATATCGCGGTGGTTCAAAAGTGGTTTATGCGTTTTCCTATGCTTATGAGGCTAATTCACAAGGAAGCACTACGTATAACAAAGATGTATTGGAGAAAACCAAAAAAAGTATTCTTGACATTGCCAATGACTAGCATAACTCCGACATAACATTCGACAATGCAAAAAGGGGTTATGACCATAGCAACACTTAGTACACATTAGCCTAAAGCTTTTGACTAACGCGATTTTCCCCCTCGATACTAGCTCTCCACCGCTAATTTTGCATACCTATTAGTATTCAATAACGATAGTAGGAGACGTCAAAAAAAGGCTGCAAAAGCAGCCTTTAATTAAAAAGTAGCAATGTGTCTCTACGCCTTTAATCTTTGATTTTTTTCACTCCTTTCTGCAATCGATAAAGAAGCAAAGATATGGACTAAAGGGAGATTCGGAGGGGGTTAATGTTTGTACCTAAAGGTATTGCTGTCATCAACAATCTCGATTCTGACAGGAACTGTGCCTTGCTTAACGTTGCCAATTTTTGCAAATGCTTTGTGAGACAGGTCAATCACTCGGCCTTTTACGTAGGGGCCTCTATCGTTAATTTTCACATCAACAGACTTGTTATTGTCTGTATTAGTCACTCTCACGATAGTGCCGAAGGGTAAGGTTTTATGCGCTGCCGTGTAAGCATTCATATTATACGTCTCACCACTTGCTGTGAGCTTGCCATGGAACTTATCACCATACCAAGAGGCTTGACCAGTCAAAGCATGTGACTTGGCATATTCCTTTGTTTTAGAACTGCCGACCGCCGACGTTGAGGTACATCCGGCTAATATCATAAGAATGAGAGCAGTAAAGATGATATGTAGTTTTTTCATGTAACTTGGGTGCGCTAATCTGTGCATTTTCTCTGTTTTCGTTGTGTTTTGGTTCACCATACAATGCTGAGTATAGTCACTGCTCAGCAAAGGCTACCATCCGGTATGAATGCACAATGTTTTCATGAAGTACGCTTTCTTCCGTCATATCCATGAAAGGTTTTATCTTAGAAACGTCAAATTTAACAACACCTTAAATCTGTATCTTTCTTGAACACTTGATGTAGATAAGTCACCCAGCCAATCATCCAAACACAAAAGAGGATTGGTATCTCTACCAATCCTCTTTAGGGAGTGTTTCGGTTTTTCTACCTTATGGAAGGCAGTAACGCGATTACTCGTAATCTGTCGCGTACGTATCTTCATATGAGTGAGAGTAGAATTCGAATAGGTTGCCAAACGGGTCTTCTAGGTAAACCATTTGTGCTTGTTTTAGCTCGTCTTCTGGGTGGTAACGGTGAATGTCCATACGAACTTTACCGCCAAACTCTTCTACACGTTTGATAGCTGAATCAAATTGCTCTTTTGGAAGCTGTAGACAGAAGTGGAAGATACCTAGACGAGAGAAATCAACGTTATGGCGCTCTTCACGGTCAACCATTTCGAATAGCTCAACACCGATACCGTCTGAAGTTACTAGGTGAGCAATGTTGAAGCCTTTGAAGCCTTCGCCAAACACAGCAATACACATACGGCCGATTGCTGATTCACGCTCTTCCATCACTTTAGTGTTGTTCATTACGATTCTTAGACCTAGCGCTTTCGTGTAAAACTCTACTGCTTGGTCCATATCGCCAACCATGATGCCTACGTGATTCATTTTCATAACTTTCTCCAATTCTTTTTAATTCTGTACTTTCGAAGCTTAGCTTCTGTATTTCGTTTCGATGGAGAGAGTATATGGAGATAAATAGATTAATTAAAATTATCATAATTTATGTTAATAATAATTTATTGTTATCATTTATTTCTTGAGGTCTATATTAACGAACATGTGCCCCAAGAGCTTTTGCTCTTGGGGCACATAAATCATATGAACGATTGTTAATGGTATCTATAAGACGTTAATTTAGTGCTTCAATGAGTGTGATCTCACGTTTGATCTGCATTCCTTCTTGCTCGGTCGCTTGCGTCAGTTTGTTTTTACGTGCTGTTATGGCTGCTTGTTTAGCCTCATCGGTGTCGAACATCAGACCTTGTACATTGATTGAAGCGATATTCGTATAGCGGCCATCGTTGCTTGTTGGGATTGAGATAACTTCATCATTTATCAATGATTTCACGATCTCACGTTGTTCGCTGTAACGGCTATCCAAACCAGAGAGTGTCCAACGTTGTTGAGGCTTCCCTTCATACTGACCATTCTTTTCTTCTGTTAGATACTTGATGGTCATATTACGAATTGTGCCCGCTTCCTCACCATACTCTGCCTCTGTATCAAACAATACAGGGAATGATTCACCTTCTAGAACACCACCTTTTTTAGTGAGGTGACCCATTCGATAGCTATTCATACCAATTCGGATTTCAGTTTCATCGGTAACAGGTGTGCCATCAGCGAACTCAAGGTTAGTAATACGTTTACCTGCAGGCTGAGTTAGATCAATGGTATAAGTCACGCCCGCAAAGAAATCATTAGTCGAATATTTAGATGCTCTGCGTTCTGGATTAAAACTATAAGTGACATCACCAGGCTGTACCGAGTTGAAATAGCCAGCAGACCATTCCATGTAGGTTTTAAGTTCTTTACCTGTCATCTGGTAAACCGTGATTTCTCCACCAGCATATTGATAGTTATAAGCGATGTCTTTGGCTTTAATCGGACCAACATCCAGCTCTGCATTGTCATTATCAATTTGGAGTGCGATGACATTAGCTTTTGGTGCATAGAAGAAGCTCGCTTCTTGGTATAACGCACTAATACCGGTGTCTTGAATATGAACTTGAGGGATACCGCGGATTTCATTTTCAGGAACTAAGTCAACGCCAGTTAGCTGAGCCACAGGCCGGTTCGCCATTTCTCGAAGTTGTTTGTGATACGGCTGGTATAGCGCGTCCATATCTTCATCGGAATCAACGCCATTAATCTTGTAGGTGAAGCTGTCTTTGTTCACTAGTGTGAATTTGCCATCGCGCTCTTCAAATTGGAGGTCGATACGAGACAGAGCTCGGCCATACTTGTCTGGTTCGGTAATAATCACCCCATTCACAACCGCCTTATCAATACGAGTATGCATGTGACCCGCAACAATGGCATCAAGCTCTGGGTTAGCATTCGCAATGTCGGTGACACCTGTATTCGCGATGTCATTTTCGTTTTCAATACCCATGTGTGCAACCAATACGATCGCATCGACTTGGTCATCGATCTCTTTGATTATTTTCTTCACTTCCAGTGTCGGGTTAGTGAAAGTGACGCCTTCTAAACGGTTGGTACCTTGTGCAAAGACCTCTGTCATTGGGGTGTCCATCCCAATCACACCGATCTTAACTCCACCGCGTTCTAGAATGGTGTAACCCGGTAGGAATGGGTTTCCGTTTTTGTTCTTGATGTTGCCGCCTAAAGACTGGCCCTTAAATTGAGTAACAGCTCTGTTGAGCGTTTTAAGGCCGAAGTCGAATTCATGATTGCCTAAAACCCACACATCATATTTCATGTGGTTGAAGCCAAGCATCATTGGGTCAACGGGATCATCTTTAAATGTTTCTACGAAGTTACCTTGAATGGTATCACCAGCATCAACGAGGATAATGTTCGACTGCTCTTCGCGGATATCACCCACTTTCGTTGCTATTTGGCTTAAGCTGCCACGAGTGTTGAGTTTATCTGACGCGTAGTCCCACGCCATAAAATGACCATGGATATCTGAAGTGCCAAGTATCGTGACGTCGTGTATGTCACCGTCAGCGGCAAAGGTAGGAAAAGTAAGAGAAAGTAGGATTGCACTGGATAATAGTTGTCTTTTCATCTGCATGTTCACATGGTGGATATAGTATGACGCCACCATATAGAATTGCGTCTACCTTATGAGTGACTAGTGTCATATTTTCAGTGATACAAGCTCTTGATATTTCAAATAAACGTGACTGATGACAACCTTAAAACAGCTTATGTAACTATGCGAGCCACACTAACAGGTAAATAGAAAGAGCCACATATCAAGTAATGTGGCTCTGTTTAAACGTGCCAATTTAAACTCTAGTCAAACCACTACGCTTTACTGGTTTGTACCGAATTCGTCATCGGCTTAGTTTTGTTTTCAGGTACCAGAGACATCAGCCCAGTAATCACAAGGGCAGCGATGCCCGACATCGTTACTGGTGAGCCAAATATACTTTGCGCTAGCTTGGGGGCTTCTTTCAACAAGTCAGGCACTAGCATTACTCCAAGCCCCAAGCCTAATGAGATAGCGATCGTCATGATTCTTCGGCGATCCAACTTTTCATTGGCAATAATTTTGATACCCGCAGCGGCAACCGTACCGAACATCACCAAGGTTGCCCCGCCTAATACTGGTTTTGGAATCGTCATTAATACCGCGCCTAAGATGGGAAATAGACCCAATAGAAAAAGAATCGCCGCAATGAAGTAGCCAATGTAGCGACTTGCGATTCCGGTAAAATGAATCACACCATTGTTCTGGCTGAAAGTCGTGTTTGGAAAGGTATTAAATACTGCTGCGATAAGCGAGTTCACACCATCACCTAGTACGCCAGCCTTGAGTCGATTGATGTATTTTGGCCCCTTAACTGGTTGCCCTGAGAACATGCTGTTAGCGGTAAGGTCACCCGTCGTTTCAATCACGGTAATCAAGTAGATAAAAGCAATAGGTAAGAAGGCTTGCCAATCAAAAGCAAAACCATATTTAAATGGGATAGGAATACTCAATAACGGTTGAGATGCAAAAGAAACCATGGGCGCTTTGCCCATCAAAATAGCAACGCCCCATCCTACAACCAAACCGACCAAAATAGACGACAGCCTAACCATGGTGTTGTTGCTTAGGTTAAGTGCCACTATGGTTCCGAGCACAATCGCACCCAGAAGCAGGTTACTTCCAGAGCCAAAGTCTTCCGCGCCAACACCACCCGCAATATCAGTAACACCTACTTTAATCAAAGAGATACCTATCGTCGTGATAACGATTCCGGTGACAACGGGCGTGATAACGACCTTGAGTTTTTCGATAAAGCGCGATAGGACGATTTCAACAAATGCACCAAAGAAGCAGACGCCGAAAATGGTGGCGAGCATTTCATCCGGCCCGCCTCCATTCGCTTTAACCAGAAAACCCGCGCCTAATACTGAACCTAAAAACGCAAAGCTGGTTCCTTGAACACAGATCATGCCTGCACCAACTGGGCCTATTTTTCTGGCTTGGATGAAGGTACCGACGCCAGACACCATGAGTGCCATGCTGATCAGGTAGGGAATGTGCTCACCCAATCCGAGGACACCACCAATAATGAGCGTGGGTGTGATAATGCCAACAAAGCTGGCTAATACATGCTGCAGCGCCGCGTAGCTGGCTGCTCTGACTGATGGTCGATCGTCTAATCCGTAGATCAATTCACTGTTCTGTTCCATGTGACTTCCTTTATGTATTTTTTATTGTATACAATTTACATAAGGGCAATAAAGCAACATATATGCCAATGGTTTAACATCATGTTTATCAATCAGTTAAGTTTATTCTTAAGCCAATACTGCACTGTAGAGCAACATTGTCGGCTCGTTTTAGTGCAAACAGAGAACACAAAGCAATCCTTTGACCTGGTTTATCTGTAACCTCTACCCGAATATCGCAGGCACAAAAAAAGGATTGGTATCTCTACCAATCCTCTTTAGGGGGGTGTTTCGGTTTTTCTACCTTACGACAGGTAGATGGCGTCTATTACTCGTAATCTGTCGCGTACGTATCTTCGTATGAGTGAGAGTAGAATTCGAACAGGTTGCCAAACGGGTCTTCTAGGTAAACCATTTGTGCTTGTTTTAGCTCGTCTTCTGGGTGGTAACGGTGAATATCCATGCGTACTTTACCGCCAAACTCTTCAACGCGTTTAATAGCTGAATGAAATTGCTCTTTTGGAAGCTGCAGACAGAAATGGAAGATACCTAGACGAGAGAAATCAACCTTATGACGCTCTTCACGGTCAACCATTTCGAACATCTCAACACCGATGCCATCAGATGTGACTAGGTGAGCAATGTTGAAACCTTTGAAGCCTTCACCAAATACAGCGATACACATACGGCCAATTGCTGATTCGCGTTCTTCCATCACTTTGGTGTTGTTCATTACAACTCTTAGACCTAGAGCCTTAGTGTAAAACTCTACTGCCTGGTCCATATCGCCAACCATGATGCCTACGTGATTCATTTTCATAACTTTCTCCAATTCGTTTTTTATTCTGTGCTTTTCGAAGTCTAACTTCAGTATCTCGTTTCGATGAAAAGAGTATAGGGAGAGATTGCGATTAACTAAAATTATCATAATTTATATTAATGATAATTTTTTGTTATTCCCAGATTAAAATGGGATCTCAGCTCACTTAAAGAAACGCTATCTACATACATGCTCACACTATAAATAGACGCTCACATTAGCAGGAGGTCAGCCCAATATAGAGAACAACCTAAAGAGCATAGCCACTCAAATCGAGTATTGCTGATGTTTGATGGCTTTTGTTAATCGTTTTTGTTGATAGCTTTCTCCTTTCGAAGATAGGAATCACCTATTGAATCTATAGAAATGTCCGATTTCACTAATTTTCGGTGCGGATGCAATATATCTCCATCGACGCGGGATAGCGTTAAACACTACAAATTAGAAAGAGAGTCCAAACATGATCAACACAGAAATCAAACCATTCAACGCAACAGCATTCAAAAACGGCGAATTCGTAGAAATCACTGAGCAAGACGTTAAAGGCAAGTGGGCAGTATTCTTCTTCTACCCAGCAGACTTCACTTTCGTATGTCCAACTGAGCTAGTTGACCTACAAGAAAAATACGCAGAGCTTCAATCTCGCGGTGTAGAAGTTTACTCAGTATCAACTGACACTCACTTCTCTCACAAAGCATGGCACGATACTTCTGACAAAATCGGCACTATCGAATACTTCATGGTAGGTGACCAAACAGGCACTATCACAAACAACTTCAACGTAATGCGTGAAGGTCAAGGCCTAGCAGACCGTGCTACGTTCCTAATCGACCCAGAAGGCGTTATCCAAGCAATGGAAATCACTGCTGAAGGTATCGGTCGTGACGCTGAAGACCTACTACGCAAGGTTAAAGCAGCACAATACGTAGCGGCTAACCCAGGTGAAGTTTGCCCAGCTAAATGGAAAGAAGGCGAAGAGACACTAGCACCATCTCTAGACCTAGTAGGTAAGATTTAATCTAAGCCTAGCTAACAAGAATAGCTAAAAAGAACAAATAAAACGGTTCTACAGGCGCGCTTCGGCCTCCCTCCTAAAGGGCAGTTGCGCGCCACCCTTTCAAACCATCAAAACCACAATATTTGCCGACTTGCGCCCCCTTTTTATTTTCCTTTTTCAGCAAGAAGGTATTGGTCAATACCAAGACACAGAATTTAAGAGCAGGCACGATTATGTTAGATCAAGCAATGAAGCAGCAGCTAAAAGCATACCTAGAAAACCTAAAAACTAATGTTCAGTTAGTGCTGAGCCTAGATGACAGCGATACCGCAAACAAACTCCAAAACCTAGCAAACGACATCGCGTCTTTAACGGACAAAATTGAAGTAACACGCGATGATAGCGCAAGCACGCGCAGCCCTATCATGCAGGTAGTGAACCAAGAAAAAGGCACAGCGATCGGTTTCGCCGGTTTACCAATGGGTCACGAGTTCACGTCTCTTGTACTGGCACTGCTTCACAGTGGCGGTCACCCAATCAAGCTTGAAGCTGACGTAATCGAGCAAATTAAAGAATTAGATCAAGAGCTGAATGTAGAAATTTTCATCTCACTATCGTGCCAGAACTGTCCAGAAGTGGTTCAGGCATTCAACATGATGTCAGCGATTAACCCGTTGATTAAGACCACCATGATTGATGGCGCAGCATTCCAAGAGGAAGTGAAATCTCGCGATATCATGGCAGTACCAAGCGTGTTCATTAATGGTGAACTATTCGGTCAAGGCCGTATGTCACTGGCTGAGATCCTTAATAAAGTAGACTCAGGTGCAGCGGAAAAGAAAGCAGCAAACCTAAATCAACAAGCACCATTTGACGTGTTAGTTGTGGGTGGTGGCCCAGCAGGTTCTTCAGCAGCAATTTATGCAGCACGTAAAGGCATTCGTACAGGTGTGGTTGCTGACCGATTTGGTGGTCAGGTAATGGATACCATGGCAATTGAGAACTTTATCTCAGTGAAAGCGACAACAGGTCCTAAGCTAGTGGCTAGCTTAGAAGAGCACGTAAAAGAGTACGGTGTTGAAGTAATGACTGAGCAGCGCGCTGCAAACATCATTGCTGCAGAAGACACAAAAGACGGCTACATCCACGTTGAATTAGAGAGTGGCGCAACACTACGAGCTCGCTCTGTTATCACAAGTACAGGTGCACGCTGGCGTGAAATGAACGTTCCGGGTGAACAAGAATACCGTAACAAAGGCGTGGCTTACTGCCCACACTGTGACGGCCCACTGTTCAAAGGCAAGAAAACAGCCGTTATCGGCGGTGGTAACTCAGGTATTGAAGCCGCTATTGACCTAGCAGGCATTGTGGAACACGTAACCGTACTTGAATTTGCAGACACGCTACGCGCTGACCAAGTACTTATTGATAAAGCGAACGCAACACCAAACATCGAAATCATCAAAATGGCTCAAACCACACAAGTGTTGGGTGATGGAAACCGCGTAACAGGTCTGGAATACAAAGACCGCAACACTGAAGAGCTTAAACAGATTGAGCTTGCGGGTATCTTCGTTCAAATCGGTCTAATGCCGAACAGCGAATGGTTGAAAGGTTCGAAGGTTGAGCTTTCACCACGCGGTGAGATTGAGATTAACGCTCATGGCGCAACATCGATGAAAGGTGTGTTCGCAGCAGGCGATGTAACAACAGTACCTTACAAGCAGATCATCATTGCGATGGGTGAAGGTGCGAAAGCAAGTCTAGGCGCATTTGACCACCTAATTCGTAACCCAGCTCCAGTTAAAGAGGCTGAAACCACTTAATCTTGTAATCAAATTTTCCTTAAGTGTCCTTGTTAACGTATCAGTTATGATTAACTTATTAGTGATGATTAACTGACTGTTTATCGTTAACGACTTTGTCGATATTTAGACACCACTCCTATGGATTTAGGAGTGGTTTTTTTCGTTGTAATTTTTATGCTGGTTGATAAAGCATAAAGGCAACCACTAGTGCGAGGCTTCCGCCCAAACAACGGTTTACCACCATCATCTGTTTTGGTGATTGAAGCAGCTTTTTAAGCATCGTACCGCAATACGCCCACACCAACATGCACGGTACGCCCGTGATCACCATGCCTGCAATAATGGTCACCACTTGAATCAGATAGTCAGCATTCGGAGTGATGAACTGAGAAAACACAGTTAACGAAGCAATCCAACCTTTAGGGTTTAACACCTGAACCAACACACCCGACACAAAGCCCGAACGATTATCGGTGGTGCTCTCTTCGATTTGCATATTGGCAATCGACCACGCCATGAACAACAAATAAGCCGCGCCCGCGTACTTCAAAATATTGTATAGCTCTGGGTAAAGAGTGAATAGACTCACCAAGCCGACACTGGACCCTGCCAGTACGATGATGATGCCAAAAGCGTTCCCAGAGATAAAAGGTAAAGTTGCAGCAAACCCATAACGACTTGAAATCCCAAGTAATGCGATATTCCCTGCCCCAGGTGTAATTGCAATCGATGTTGAAAATAGCAAGAACGCCAGCATTAATTGAGAGCTCATTCCCTCTCACTCCTAATAAGTAAAATATTGATAGGGAGAGAGTTTACAGATTCGATTAGGAATTAAATTGCTATATAGGCTAATATTAATGCAAATTTGAGCAAGATTTTTCTAAAATCACCATGAAACAGAAAGAATCCACCAAAGAAGTATTAGATGACACAGATATCGCCATCTTAGGACATATCCAACAAGACGGTCGCATGAGCAACAGTAAGCTCGCCGAGAAGGTAAACCTCAGCGAAACCCCATGTTGGCGCCGTTGGAAACGCATGGAAGAAACAGGCTATATCGACGGTTATGCCGCCAAGCTCAATCGCAAGAAATTAGGCTTTCATGTGGCAGGTTTTACCTTGGTCACGCTAGGCAACCACGAAGTTGAAAACACAGAACCATTCGAAGAGTTTGTTGCAGTCACGGATTGGATTCCGATGTGTCACTGTATCGCAGGTGGCGCCGACTACATGGTGCAAGTGTTAGCAAAAGATTTAGAAGAGTACTTTGAGCGTATTAGCTCAATAAGACGAGTAAAAGGCGTGAGCGCGATTCAATCCAACATCTCAGTGAAAGAACTGAAAAACAGCTATCAACTTCCTCTTGAGGATTAGCTCACATCTCCTGACTGTCCTGTTCTTTCAGCAAAACAAAAGCCCAGCTCCCTAGGTTTCTAAAACTTAGGGGCTGAGCTTTGTTTGAAACGAATATCGTTATTTACGCTTTCTATTCACAGGGGTGAGCTAAATGAATCAGCGCTAAGCCTCCGAGAGACGTTTCACGATACTTCTTATTCATGTCTTTACCCGTTTGGTACATGGTCGCGATAACTTTATCAAGTGAGATCAAAGATTTGCTATTACGTTTAAGTGCCATACGAGACGCATTAATCGCCTTCATCGCACCCATAGCATTTCGTTCAATACACGGTACTTGTACTAAGCCACCAATTGGGTCACATGTCATACCGAGTGAATGTTCCATCGCAATCTCTGCAGCAATACAAATCTGCTCATTACTACCACCGCGCAGGGCAGTTAAACCTGCAGCCGCCATAGAAGATGAAACGCCCACCTCTCCTTGGCACCCTACTTCGGCACCCGAAATCGAAGCGTTGGCTTTGTACAAAATACCAATCGCACCCGATACAGCTAAGAAGTCTTTGAGCTGCTTGGTATCCAACTCTTTAATAAAGCGATGGTAATACATCAATACCGCAGGAATCATGCCCGCCGCGCCATTGGTTGGAGATGTAACTACTTGACCACCAGCCGCGTTTTCTTCACTCGCGGCAAAGGCAAACAAGTTAATCCAATCCATGATTTCCATCGGGTCGTTTTCAACGGCTGCATTCGCTTCTAGCTTTTTCAATAGGTTTGGCGCACGGCGAGTGACGTTCAAACCGCCATCTAGAATACCTTCAGTCTCAAAACCACGTTCCATACAACGCGACATCACGCGCCAGATCTGGTCTGCCTTTTCTGCAATCGCATCAGAATCTTGGAAGGCCGACTCATTTTTCAGAATCATTCCACCTAGGCTCATGCCGTTGTCTTCAGCTTGTTTAAGCATTTCATCGGCATTCTTGAAAGGGTAAGCCACCTCGACTGATTGAGTTTTGGTGCCGTTTTGCAGCTCATCTGCAGTTGCGATAAAACCACCACCAATCGAGTAGTAGGTTTCATCGACAATTACCTTTCCAGCTTGATCAAACGCGGTAATCATCATGCCGTTTTCATGCAGGGGCAGATTGTCTTCGTGAAAGAGCATGTCGGTTTGGTAGTTAAAGCCAATCGCGTGGCTGCCACTCAATTGCATTTCACCACTGTCGATAGCGCGTCGCATCGCTTCATTAGCGCTAGTGATCTTAATCGTGTCTGGCTTATTACCAAGCAAACCCAAAATGGTCGCTCTATCGGTATGGTGACCTATTCCGGTTAACGATAACGAACCATAAAGATCGACCTGAACACGAACCACCTCTGTGATTCTGTCTGCGATTAATTGAGTGAAATGGAAACCCGCAATCATTGGGCCGTTAGTGTGTGAGCTCGATGGCCCCACACCAATTTTGTAGATATCAAAGATCGATAACATAGTTATACCAGTAAAGAATCGGTCAATTAAGAAAGAGCGGCATAAAGCCAATCAGGGATAACAATACAAGCAGCGATCGTCACAACAGCAAAGACCAACAAGCCGTAATGACTCGCGGTAGGCTTAGCGAACAAGTGCTTTTGCTTGGCGATAAATTCGTTTTGCTGTTGTGTCACCTCTCCCCAGAAATGGCTCACAACAACACCTAACACTAAGAAAACCACCGTGCCAATCAAGGCAAACCAAGGCCAAGAGATGCCACTGTATTTGGCAATAAATACCACTACGACACTACCGATACTGCCTGCAATCACCCCTTTTTCATTCGCTCGCTTGAAGAACAAACCTAGGATGAAAGAGCCAAGGCGAATACCGACAAAAATCGAAGTTAAGCTAGCAATCGTTTTGAGTACAGATTCATTCGAGACCGCCAGTAATGCAGGCACAACAACCGAAGCCGCAGCGACCAGGCTCATTTTTCTTGCTACCGATTCGTAATGTGTATCGGAAGCTGATTTACGGAAAAAACGCTTATAAAAATCGAACGTTGCCACGGTTGCCATTGAGTTATACGTCGAATCCAGTGTCGACATTGCCGCAGCAGAAAGAGCCGAAATCACAAGCCCAACAATGATTGGGTTAGTGTGGTTAAACACGAAATCGAGAATCACTTCATTACTGTTCTCAAAGCTGGTGTCTTGATAAAAGACACTCAGCAGAACGCCCATCACAGCAAAAAACAGATAGATGAAGAACGCGCCGTAACCACAAAGCAGCATGGATTTTTGCGCTGTCTGAACGTTTTTTGTCGCCAGTGTTCTTTGGATAATCAGTTGGTTAGTGCCATATACGCTCAGGTGCAAAAAGCTCACTGCCACTACACCCGCCCACAATGTGGTGTCGACGCCAAGATCAAAATCTAGGTTGATGATATTCAGATGCTCAGGAGACAACACCTCCCCCGCATCAATCTTCATCAGCAATAAACCAAAGATCGCAATGCTGCCAATAATCAATACTGCCGACTGCAGCATGTCTGTCCATATGACAGTTGAGATGCCCCCCGCATAAGTATACAAGGCGGTAAACAGGCTGATGTAGATGATCGCCTCGGAGATACTCACCGGTAGCACTTGCACCAAGATCAATGCCACCGCATACAAAATCACCCCTGCCGAAATACACTGAACCACAATAAATACGATTGAGTTGATCGTGCGAGCGACAACGCCAAAGCGGTGCTCTAAGTATTCATAAATCGAAGTCAGGCCGAGTTTGTAGAACACTGGAACAAAGAAAACCACAGCGAAAAAGATCACTATTGGGTAATTCAGATGAACGCTCATCGCTTCCATGCCTGAGCTATAAACCCAGCCCGGCATACCCACGAACGTCATCGCACTGATGTAGGTTGCAAGAATCGACACACCCGCCGTAAACCAACCAAATTGTTTCCCACCAGTCGAAAAGTCGCCACCAACGCTATAGCGCTTGTTTACTAAGTAGCTGATAAATAAAGTAGTTAACACATAAAGAGCAATAACCACAAAACTTGAGTACGTAACCATTTTTAGATTCCGTTTATTGTATTCTTCTAATCATTCGCCGCCAATATTACTCAAAATTGGATATTTTCCCTCAAAAACCCACAGTAAGTGTGAGTATTGTCACTAATATAGACGAATAAACGCTCAAAATGCCCAAAAAAGCTCAAACACACGATCTAACGGGATCCAGATCACTAAAATACACAAAATGGGTACGCACTCATTTTAAAATTGACTTTGATCACGGATCTAATAACCACAAAAACTCTATTATCTCTCCCGAAACGAAGACGGTGTGGTGAATATCAATAACCACTGCACAATAATCAAAACTAAAACCACCCTATATAAAATAAAGGTTTATCGGTCATGACTACTAAAAAACACATGAGCGAAGTTCCTATGATTCAAAGGGTAGCTGCTTATCTTGCAATTCTAGTCGGCTACTTTTTCTATTGTTATAACTTTGTAATTATTGACTACGTACGCCCATACATCGTTGATGCGTATGATGGTATTAACTTGGCGGATACCGCTCAGTTCTATACATGGCAGTCGGTTGGCGCACTTATTGGTGCCCTAAGCTGTGCATGGGTGGCATCAAACTTTGGTAAGAAATCGACTCTTATTGTCATCACTGCACTAAACGGTGGCGCAACCATCATCAACATGATGTTTACCGACTACGCGATGTGGGCAGCGATGCGTTTCATCATCGGTATTTCTTTGGGTGGTTACTTCACCGTAGCAGTAAGCCTGATGATCGGCCTATTCACACCAACCGTTCGCGGTAAGTTGACGGCATTCGCTTCTTCTATGTTCTCAGTTGCGCTAATGGCAATGGGTGCGTACGCAGCGTTCATTTCTAGCATCGATGCACCTTGGCAGAGCCTAATGTGGGTGGGTGGTATTCCTCCTCTAGTTGCTGCTGCACTGATGATCTTTATCGTACCTAGCGACAAGAAAGTGATCGCTTACGGTGAAGAAGATCAAGCCGCGGCTGAAGCATCTAATGCACCAGCGAAGAAAGGTTCTTGGGGTGAAATGCTAAGCGCGCCTTACCGCAAGCTAACGATCACTTGTCTATTACTGGCTGGCCTTAACTTCTACGGCTACCAATTCTTCTCTGGCTTCGTGACAACGTACCTAAAAGATGTTCGCCAATTCGACGGTGCGACCATCGGCATCATCTTCTCTATCTCAGCATTCGGTTCTCTATTCGGTGCTTGGGTATGGGGTGCAATCGCCGATAAATACGGCCGTAAAGTGAACGCGTTTGGCTTCATCCTTGCGGGTGTTATGGCTTCAGTATTCTTTGTCGCACCAAGCGACGTGATGATCGGCAGCCTAAACATGCTGGCTATCCTAGGTCTTATCTACAACTTCGGTCTGTCTGCTTCTGCGGTATGGGGTGGTTACTTCTCTGAATTGTTCCCAGCTCACCTACGTAGCTTCGGTGCAGCACTGTTCCACGGCGGTCGTATCATCGGCATGTGGGCACCAATGGTGTTGGTATTCATTCAAGAGCGCAGCGACCTTGCGACAGCAATGTGGGGCTCACCAATCGTATGGATTGTGGCTGGTTTACTGTGGCTATCACTACCAGAAACATTGAAAGGCGGCATCTTCGACAAGAGCAAAAAAGCGGAAACAGCAAAAGCTTAATTCGAAACTCATACGCTGAAATTCAAATACAAAAAATGTAAAGCCGGCTGATAAGTCAGCCGGTAACAAAATCCAAATCGAGTCCTGTTCCGAATGTTGACTCGACAACACAAAGAGAAATTATTATGTCTAAATATCAAGAAGCTAAACGCATCGTTCGCGAATACTTTGATGCAATGGAAAACGCAACTCACGAGAACGTTGCTGAAGTTTTAAAAGCACACACTTCTGAAAACTACTTGTGGCGCGGCGTTTACCCATTCCGTGAGCAAGAAGGCGCACAAGCAGCAGCTGACGTATTCTGGGCGCCAATGATGAAGTCGATGACTCGCATGCAGCGCCGTCAAGACATCTTCATCGGCGGTAACAACGAAGTTAACCCAGATGAAATTTGGGTAATGAGCATGGGTCACTTCATGGGTCTATTCGACGCTGAATACCTAGGCATGCGCCCAACTGGCAAGATCATGAACGTTCGCTATGCAGAATTTAACTGTGTGGTTGATGGCAAAATCACTAAGACAGGCTTGTTCCTAGATCTACTAGGCATGATGGATCAAGCGGGTTGCTACCCGCTTCCACCATCAACTGGTAAGCACTTCGTTTACCCTGGTCCACGTAACCACGATGGTCTGTTGTTTGAAGATGCAGATCCAGAAGAAGGCGTTGCAACACTAGCGCTAGTAAACAAAATGGTTGATGACCTGTCTGCTCTTAACGACAGCGGCGCGATGGGTTGCCCACCAGAAGTGCTAGCGAAGAGCTGGTCAAAAGACATGATTTGGTACGGCCCATGTGGTATCGGTGCGTCTTACACAATTCCTCGCTACCAACAGCAGCACCAGCTTCCTTTCCGTAACAACCTGAAAGACAAGAAGTTCAACGGCCACGTTTGTCGTTTCGCTGAAGGTAACTTCTCTTGTTTCTTCGGTTGGCCAAACCTATCAAACACACCAACAGGTGGCTTCCTAGGTATGACTGGCGGCGAAGTACGCGCAAACATGCAAGTGGTTGACGTTTACTACCGTGACGGTGACAAACTGTCTGAGAACTGGGTTCTTATCGACCTTCCTTACTGGCTACAACAGCAAGGTCTAGACGTTTTCGAACGTACCTCAACCATCATGAACCCAACGCTGTAACTGTGTCCTATTGTCTATCTAGTCCATACCTACACTAGATAAACATGACTGCCGAGGGCTCCTTCTCGCCCTCGGCAACTTGCTCCACCCAAGATAACCAACTTGTGCCTAACGGATGGGCGCACCCTGCCAAACCATTACCTATATAACGGGCTTGAAAGCACGGCGGCTTTCTACGGCCTGAATAAAGAGAATAACAATGAAAAAGTCGATTCTTTCAGCAGTGATCCTGACAGCACTTACTTCGGGTTCTGCTTTTGCTGCACACACTTTTACCAATGACGCGGGCGACAGCCTGACTCTAGATGGCCGTTTTGACGTTCGTTACCAAGACAAAGGTGGCGACCATAACGGTGAATGGAACAGTGGTAGTTCTCGTTTCGGTCTTAAAGGTCAAATGGGGCTAGACAACGACTGGACTGGCTTTGGCCATGCCGAATGGGGTTACAACTCAGGTGCTAACGGCGACAATATTTATGACCGACTTCTATACGCTGGCGTAGAGCACGAAAAATACGGCAAGGTTGCTGCGGGTACTAAGCAATGGTCGACCTTCTACGATGTGGCTTGGTTTACCGATATGGGCCGCGTATTTGGTTCACGTGGCTCTGGCTACTACAACCTATCTGACTGGGGTATTGCTTCTGGTACAGGCCGTGCCGAGAACTCAATCACCTACCGCAACAGCATCAACGACAACTGGAAATACGGCTTCACTTACCAAACCACTCGTGAAGATGTCGGCCTAGCTGATGGTTTAACCGCGACGCTGAAAAACGGTATGGGTGCGTCAACGCTTTACACTGTGATGGATGGCTTAACAATTGGTTTAGCTTACCACCAGAATGAGTTTGATGATGTTGATGCCGGCGTGCAAAACATCAAAGATGGCGATACACAGCGCATCGGTTTGTTGGGTGTGAACTACACCAATGATGGCCTATTTGTTGGTTTCACCTACAGCCAAGGCTCAAACTGGGAAACCACCAGCCAAGCTGAATTCTACGACCACCGTGGTGCTGAATTCTTCACGTACTACCACTTTGAAAACGGTCTGCGTCCAACCTTTAACGTTAACTACTTAACGGATACAGACGACAACGCTAACGGCTACGAACGTCAGCTGATCATTCCTGGTCTTGAGTACCACTTTAAGAAAAACAAATTCTTAGTGTGGACGGAATACCAATTCGACAACGGCAACGACAAATCAGTGGGTAACCGTTACGAAAACAGCGACGACCAATTCGCTGCAGGTATTCGTTACTACTTCTAATAACTGAATAAGGCGTTAGATAAGTAAGACGTATTGAACAACACTGTCCAACTAAAGCTCTACAATCTGCTTATGCATGTACGTAGAGCTTTCTTTTGGGTCATACCCAAGGTAATACCCAACAACCTCAATTAGCCCTTATCTTTCATAACATTCTCATGCATTGCTTTTTTGAATACGTACCTATCTATGATACTCTGTAGGCCGTTAAATTGGCTTAAAAGCATGGTCTATGAACTCACCAAAACACTCCACGGCGTCAAAACCAACCGTTACTTCAAAAGATGTCGCTAAGCTCGCTGGCGTTTCTCAATCTACCGTTTCTCGTGTATTTGTTCCGGGCAGTTCGGTATCTGAAAAGACCAAGCAGAAAGTATTTGAAGCCGCGAAAGCACTCAACTATCGCCCTAATGCCTTTGCTCGAAGCCTAACCACCAACGAGTCTAAATTGATTGGCTTGGTCTTCCCTGATGCTGACTACCCAATTCACATGAAAACCCTGCAGCTTATCTCTACTGAGTTACAAAAACAGGGCTATTCTGCGGTGCTTATCCCGTGGCAAGTCGATGGCAATGACAACCACTCGATTCCTAACATCTTCCAGTATCGAGTTGATGGTGTGATTGCCGCTTCTGCAACCTTCAACAAGTCACTTTATGAAGAGTGTGAAGAGTTCGACATCCCAATTGTTCAATATGCTCGTGTAGTTGAAGGCACTAAGAGCAGCCATGTGGTGAGCGATAACTATGCAGCAGGCCAAGTTGCCGCTCAGCACTTGCATAGCGTTGGAACAAAGTCAGCGGTTTACCTGACAGGTAACGTACCAACCTACACCAACGGTGAGCGTGAATCGGGCTTTTGCTCAGAATTCGAAGATCTAACGGGCAAGCAAGCTCGCGTGATTGAAGCTGACTATGACTACCTTGATGCTCTAGATACCATTCGGACTCTGTTTTCAGAACCCACACATCCTCAAGCGATTTTCTGTGCGACAGATAACCTGGCGATGGCGGTAATGGATGTGGCGCGCTTAGAGTTCAACCTACGTATTCCAGAAGATCTTCAAGTGATCGGTTTTGATGATATCCCGCAGACTCAATGGCTGAACTACCAACTCACTACCTTCAAGCAAGACTTCAGACGCCTTGCTCGTGAATCAGTCAAGATTGTAGTCAATCAAATTCAAGATCAAGACACCAGTCTAGTAAAACTCATGGTTCCGGTTAAGTTTATTGAGAGAAAAACGACGCTCAAATAGAACCAAAACTAAGACACTCTCGAATAAAAAATCCCGCTCATCTAGAGCGGGATTTTTATTTGGATATTTAATTAATTGCCCACACCACCGGTATTGTCTGGCTGAGTTTCTGGCGTTTTAGGAGGCCATTCTTTGAAGGTCGCTAGGTGCTGCTGTACGGCTGCTTGAGCTGGGCCAAATGCCCACATCTTCTGCCCCATCCACTTCAAGTACATACCTGACTCTTCCGCTGCTCGCTCATAAGGATCTCGACGTAAGTTAAACAGTAGCGGTGCATTAAGCTCTTCTTTCGGACCACTCCAACCATGATTCTGAACCACGAAGTGCGCTTTCCAATCTCCAACTCGAACGGCTTGTAGCTTGTCTCGTTCGTAGTAGTAAATCTCTTTACGATTCGACTCACCTTTTTCCGTCAACATATCGACCTGGTTATAACCATCGAGGTGTGCTTTAAAGCCATCGTGACCTTTTAGCATTTTCTCTTTCAGATCGGCAGGGCCCCCCGCAGCTGCAACAAGTGTCGGTAGCCAGTCCATACCATCAAAGATGCCGTTACCCACACTACCCGCTGGAATCTTACCTGGCCAACTAACTAGAGCTGGAGCACGAACGCCACCTTCCCACGTAGTGCCTTTCTCACCGTGGTATGGTGTCATACCACCATCAGGCCAAGTCATGATTTCAGGGCCATTATCAGCCGTGAAAATTATGATGGTGTTGTCAGCAATGCCGAGCTCCTCCATTTTCGCCATCATCTCGCCGACATGATCATCGAGATCTTTCATCACCACTTCTTGAAGTCCCCACCCATTCTGACCAAGCATGGCTTCGTATTCAGGTGAAAGGTGTGTCCAAACGTGACCACGTGATGGACAGTACCAAGTGAAGAATGGCTTATCCGCTTCAACCGCCCTTTCGATGAAGTTGATCGCGTGTTTATTTACTTCATCATCTAGTGTGCGCATACGCTCGATAGTTAGCGCGCCATCATCTTCAATGGTTTGTCCGCCTTTGCCATCGGATTTCGCGTAAATCACATTGCGAGGCGCAAAAGCATCCAACGAACCGTCTTTTGGCCAATCTGGATCTTCGGTGTATTCCATCGCATTCAGGTGATACAACCAGCCCCAATACTCATCGAAACCGTGCATTGTTGGCAAGAACTCATCACGGTCACCTAAGTGGTTTTTACCAAACTGACCTGTCACGTAACCCATGGTTTTGAGGATTTCTGGTAGTGTTGGCGTATCCGCATGCAGCCCAACAGGCCCACCCGGTAAGCCCACCGTGTGCATACCCGTTCGCACTGGTAACTGCCCCGTTAAGAATGCAGAGCGCCCAGCCGTACACGATGGCTGCGCATAATAATCTGTCAATAGCATTCCCTTCTCGGCAATGCTGTCGATGTTCGGTGTTTCACTACTCATCACTCCGTTGTGGTAAGCACTGAGGTTTGAAATACCAATGTCATCAGTAAAAATTACAAAAATGTTAGGCTGCTCTTGAGCTGACCATGCTGATAGCGAAACGCTACTCAACACACTCAGCATAAGAAGATGGAAAATCCTTTTCATAGAATGTCCTTATACTGTTTCAGATTGCTCGTTATGAATCATTTTTAAACCGACTAAGCCAAAGCCCAGTTCCAAGATCAGATAGACGAAAAGTAGCCAATGCGGCATGCCATCCACCACCAAACTGATGACTCGTCCGGCAGCCAAACCCAACATGAATACCACCAAACTATAGAGCGCTGGCAGTCGATACTTTTTGAACAGTGCGCCAAACACCCAAAACAACGCCAGAGCCAAATAAAGCCCCATCACTGCACGAAAGATATGAGTCACATTAATGGGGCTAGCATCGATCCCAAAAAGGTAATCAAGAGAGACAACTGGCGCATAGCCATAAGACAGCGCAATAGGTGTTAGTCCCACAACAGCAACTAACAAGAAAATACTTTGTGGCTTCATACCCTTACTCTCAAAATTTGGCTCTTTAAAAAAAACATAGTCTACAATCAGGGATATACAAGTTGCATATAAGCAAAGTAAATCAAAGATCCACTCATTCACTAAGGCGCAGTTTCACATCGAATATAGGGATATCAATATGGCTAAATGGCGTTACCTACTCGCATCAGCATTGGCTGCCAGTTCAACCGTAAATGCTCAGGAAGCAAACGAACAAGCGGATACAAAAAAGTGGCAACATAGCTTCGAAATTTACGCGCTCGCACTCAATATCCGCGGAGACAGTACCATTGGTGATTTGTCTGCTGATGTCGATGTGGATCCTGCATTCATCATGGATCATCTGGATATGACCGCAATGGTGCGTTTAGAGGGTATCTATGACAATCAGTGGGGCTATTACATTGACTACAGCTTCATGAAGTTAAGCGGAAAAACGAACTCAGTTTTAGGTAGCAACCTAGAGGTATTGAAAGGCAATCTTGATATCCGACAAGGTGTTTTAGATGTGAAGGGGTTTAAGCGCTACCAATACGATTTTGGCTCGATTGATTATCTGTTTGGGCTTCGTTGGTGGGATAACGACATTGATGCCAAGCTTTACGGTTCAGGTGGTAAGCTAAGTACAGACCGATCACTCGATGAAGATTGGGTTGACTACCAAATAGGTGTGAGATGGATAACGCAGATCAATAAGGATTGGAAGTTTCACGCAACTATTGATGCAGGGCTTGGCAGTGACACCAACTTTACTTCATCTCTGCTAACTGGCGTGCGATACCAAATAAACAGTTGGTCTGACTTAAATGTTGCCTACAAATCGACCTGGGTTGATTACGAAAACAAGGGCACCTTTGAATACGATACCGCATCGCAAGGGTTCCTGATTGGTTGGGCTGCTCACTTTTAATCCAATTATCGTAACGTGTTAGAACCTAGGCCAACCCAATATTGCTCATTTGGATTTAATTTCTATTAAAACGTAAGCCTCAAATGATTCGTACCTCTGGTGGTGCTCTCTATTGCCAGAGGTTTTTCTTCGTGAAACATGCACCGCCCTCCATCCAGGAAAGCCCATAAAATCATAGAGTAACGCCTGCATATCGTTCATTTAATCTATCTAAAAAGTTGTAATTTTAGATCATGGAAATGCAGGTTTATATCTTGAGATATTTAATCTTTATTTAATTCTCGCCCCATTCGAACAGTGTTTTTTATTTTGAAAATATCGCTAGAATCCTCTCCCGAAATTTACAAACCAGAGTGGAAACAATGAAAAAGTTAATCTTAGCGGCTCTTACGACTGCCCTCAGTTACCGGCATCGCATTAACTTCAGCTTTTGCATCAAATGAAATGTATGCTCTAGGCGGTTTCGGGATGGATGATGGCGATGTCGGTGGCCAGTTCACATTTGGTAGCCAAGTCATGCAAAGCAACTGGTATGTTGAATCAACGCTGTTTGTTATCAGCGTCGATGACAAATCTAGTTACTTTGATTACAGCCACAACGAGACAAAACACCGAAAAGAAGAGTTCGATACCTTAATGCTCTCGTTGACGCCAGTATACAAACACAGTTTCAGTGAAAATTTTGCTATTTTGGGTAAGTTCGGCGCTTTCTATTCACACTCAGATACAAAGGTGGTGATCAACTCTAGCAACGAGACTAAAGTTGATAAAGGTTCGCATGGTGATCTTGGCTTAACTTACGGTATCGGCGCTGAATACAAGTCAGCAAAGCCGATCTTTGGCAACTCTAAGCTACTGACTCGCGTAGGGTTTGATTGGTATGAGTTCGGTGGTTCAAGTAGCTGGTACACCAAGGATTCAGCATTGGGTATTCAAACTGGCTTTACCTTCTAATCTAGTCACCGATAACACTAAAGTAAGCCACATATGATTCGTGGCTTACTTTGGATTCAGACTACGCACTCTTTCTTCATGATTGATAAGCCGGCCTCGAGCGTTTCTGTCCATGCTTGTTCGACGCTTTCATCGTAGTGAGGATCGTATTTTTTAACCGTATTGAGCAACGAATTGAACCACTCGTTGAGTTCTTGCTCAGAGATATCCATTCCTAAATCTTTATGTCGCTTCCCAAGCTTTTTCACCGAGTTTCGTACGCTCGGTAGACCAGCAGAGTTATAGATAAGGATGATCGAAGCTTTAAGCATCTTGGTTTGCTGCTCTAACCCTATCTTTTCAAAACGTTCTGAAAATCTTGGATTATGCTCGCAAAAATCCGCCAGAAAGCTCTCCAAAAATTCTTGGTCAATCCGGCAGCGCTCAAAGCTTTCATAAAACAGTTCATTCGGTTTCATCTAGCCAGTCCTTTGCAAAATATTGAGTCTTCGGGAAGCTAACAAGTTCAGAGCCGCGACTTCGCCAACTCCGAACCATCAATATGATCTAAGCATACGCCACTATGGCATAACATATACTACGGCATAAAGTGAGTTGCACAGATCTTGTTTCCATCAGGATCTCGCAAATAAGCCATGTACAAACGACGCTCGTCAGAACCTCTCGCTCCGGGGCCGTTTTCAATACTGGTGCCGCCATTTTCGACGCCAACTCGATGCCATTCGTCCACCAGTTCAGGAGAAGACGCTAGGAAGCCGATCGTCATACCATTGCCGTGCGTTGCAGGCTGACCATCAATCGGTTTGGTTAAACCTAATACACCAGTTTGGCTAACGTAAACACAGCGCCCTTTAGGGTCAACGGAACCTTCACTGTAACCAAGCACTTTCATGATTGGGTCATAAAAAGCCTTCGCGCGTTCAATATCTTCGGTACCGAGAAAAACATGGCTGAACATAACTAACCTCTTCTTTTATTGAAAGAACCACCTACACTAGACCTATAGTTTGTGTTTGTCTAGGCACGCAATTCGGTCACAACTGTTGCTTAACCCATTGAGCAAACACCTGAAACTTAGTTCGTTGCTCCATGCCTTTCGGACACACTAAATCATATCCTTTGCCCGATTCAATGCTCATAAGAGGTGCGACCAACAAGCCTTGTTCAATCTGCGGTGCCATGAACTCTAACCGCCCTAGTGCCAACCCCATCGATAATATCGCCGCATCCATCGCCAAGCGGTTATCGCTGTAATAGTCACACTGAAGTGCGCAATTGGTATCACTTTGAGCTTCATACAACCAACGTTGCCACGCAGTGATATCGCCACTGTGAATGAAACGAACATCGTCTAAGTGTTGAATGCCTTGGTCTAGTTTGAAGCGTTTCGCGTATTCAGGGCTGCACACTGGGGTTCTTACTCCACTGAATAATCGCTCGCTGTAATGGTTTGGGTAATGGCCTTCGCTATAGAAAATTGCCACGTCATAAGGTTCAAACTGGAAGTCTGACTGGCTCTGTTTGGTTTGCAGTTTGATGCTTAAATTCGGATACAAGCGTCTGAATTCGGGCAAACGCGGCATCAACCACGAGGAAGCGAAATAAGGCGATGTCGCGATGTACAACTCCCCGCTTAGCTCACCCGTTTGAATATCCATGAGCTCAGAAAAAATAGATTCAAACGAGACGTTTAACATGGATAACACGCGCTGACCTTCTGGCGTCAGTTCGAGCTTTCTTGTCTTGCGCACAAACAGGTTGAACTTCAGTTGTTGTTCGAGTTTTTTAATGCGATGACTGATCCCTCCCTGAGTTAAGAAGAGCTCATCGGCGGCAAGCGTAAAGCTTAAATGTTTAGCCGCAACACTAAAGGTGTGCAGCAGTGACAGCGTTTGTTGGCGATTCTCGAACAGCCCCATACATTAACTCCACTAATTCATAAGTCGTCGTAACTGGTTTGTCTGTGTATGTAACCATCATATAAATTAAACCAAGTAATCTACAACATTAAATGGTGAACAGCATGCAACAGAATCAAATACTCAAAGTAACCGTGATTGGTGGTGGCTCAAGTTACACCCCAGAGCTCGTTGAAGGACTGCTCAAGCGCCATCACGAATTACCTATCTCTGATCTGTGGTTAGTCGATATCGAACAAGGCATGGAAAAAGCAGAAATAATCGCGGCGCTCACCAAGCGAATGATAAACAAATCGGGCTGTGTGATTAATGTTCACCTCACCACAGATCGAAAAGCAGCCCTGAAAGACGCGGATTTTGTCTGCTCTCAATTTCGCGCCGGAAGAATGGAAGCCAGACTACGCGACGAGAGGATTGCTCTGAAATATCGTATGATCGGCCAAGAGACCAATGGCTTGGGTGGCTTCTCTAATGCTTGCCGAACCATTCCGATTGCACTCGAGATAGCGAAAGAGATGGAAGAACTGTGTCCGAATGCATGGTTACTCAACTTCACCAACCCATCAGGCATGGTAACGGAAGCACTGATTAAGCACTCAACCATTAAAACCGTTGGTCTATGTAACGTTCCCGTCAACATGGAGCTAGGCGCGGCGAAAATGCTTGGTGCAGAACGTCAAGATATGACGATGCAAATCGCCGGATTAAACCACCTAGTTTGGGCTCGTAAGGTGCTTCATAAAGGTGAAGATAAATTGGGAGAACTCATCGAGCAACTCCTCGGTGGTAACGATCAAATGATGCCAAAGAACATCCCTCCTTTTGAGTGGGACGCTGAATTGATTCGTTCTCTGAACATCGTTCCTTGTGCCTACCTACGCTACTACTACCAATCCAGAGACATCTTAGACAAAGAGTTTGCTGCGTCTGAAAACAACACCAATCGCGCAGACTTAGTTGCCAAGGTTGAACAACAGTTATTGGAGATCTACAAAGATCCCATGCTCGATACCAAGCCTAAATTGTTAGAAGAACGAGGTGGTGCTTACTACTCTGAAGCGGCCTGTGAGCTCATGAGCAGTATCCACAATAACAAGCGTTCTATCATGCACGTCAACACTCGCAACAATGGTGCGATTCAAGGATTACCCAATGACTGCGCGGTAGAAGTAAGTTCGGTAATCACCAGCAGTGCGATCCTGCCACTGAACGTTGAACCTTTTGATAGCGACACGCTGCGCTTGATTCAACAGATGAAAGAGTTTGAAACTCTGACCGTTAAAGCGGCGATGACGGGTGACATCGCAACAGCAAAACGTGCTCTGCTCTTAAACCCTATCGTTGATAGTGGTTCGCATATCGACGAGGCTTTGCAAGAAACCATTCGCGAGAACTTAGACTTCATGCCTGCGTTCACTCATCGACTCGCTTAATGTGGCATTTTGTTAGCAACTAATAAGCTCGGTTATAACAGCTAATAAGCTCAGTGATAACAGCAAGTGAGCTCAATGACAGAGAGCTCATTCAACATATTGAATCCAAATCTTTTTACAGAGGTCATGATGAAATTAATACTCAACGCCGATGATTTCGGCCTCACTGAAAGCGTGAACCACGGCATCGTCGACTGCTTTAAGGCGGGTTTGGTTAAGTCGACCACCATCATGATGAATCAACCGGGTACACAAAACGCGATTGAGCTCTATCATCAAGGTTTAGTCCCTGAAGTTGGCTTGCACTTTACGGTCACCGCAGGCAAACCATTGACGTCACCAGAGTTAGTTCCGAGCTTAGTCGACGAATACGGCCACTTCTTTAGCAATGTTACTCTGTTCGATAAATCAGATGTGAATGAAGATGAGGTGGTGCTTGAACTCAACGCGCAATATCAAGCCGCCCTCGATGCCGGTTTAGAGATCAACCATATCGACAGTCATCACTTTGGTGGTGTGTTTAAACCTCTAAAAGCAGCGTTTACCCGCACAGTGAATCGCATTGGTCTGCCAGTTAGACGAATCGATAACATCTTGAGTGGCCAAGATACACTGCGAGTGCCAACGCCGGATGCTTTCGACATGCGTTTCTTTGACCAAGGCGTATCGCTGAATGGCCTGAAAGATTTATTACTGAGTTACCAAGCTATGATGCCTAACGGTGTACTTGAGTTAATGTGTCACCCTTCATCAGTGGCAAGTGAACAGCTTAAGTCCCTATCAAGTTACAGTGATAAACGAGTCGAAGAGCATCAACTGCTCACTAGCCCTGCGCTAAAACAGTGGTTGGCTGACCATCAGATTGAGTGCATTGGATTCGACGCTCTCAGATAGGGAACCTTAAGTCAGGGCTAATCAACGATCCGTTGTGCGCCCTGCCCTTGGTCATGCAAGATATCATCAGGATTTAACAAGTTGCACTTTTGCATACTCAAGCATCCACAACCGATACAGCCTGTTAAGTTCTCTTGTAGCGATTTAATCTGCGCCATTTTACTGTCGAGTTGCCCCTGCCACTTCTTAGCTACGCGCTCCCAGTCTCGCTTAGTCGCGGTATGGTTCATCGGTAAGCTAGACAGCTCTTCAGTGATCTCTTCTAGCGTGAAGCCTATCGACTGCGCGACTTGGATCAACGCAATTCGTCTCAACATCGCCGACTGATAACGGCGCTGATTTCCGTTAGTACGAATCGAAGCAATCAACCCCTTGGTTTCGTAAAAACGTAACGCCGAAGGAGCCACGCCACTGCGCTCTGCCAACTGGCCTATGCTGAGGTATACGATGTTTCTCATGATCTTTCACTTCCTGTTTGAATAGCCGTTTCATCCTGATAATGACCAGTATAATAGAGTTCACTTTAACTTGATGTTTTGGTTCAAATTTAGGTTTGGACTAGGTTACAAAATACGCCGAACAAAGAAACCTAACGTATTGATTCTCTGAGCTATGATTTTGTTCGCTGATTACCATACATGTTGTCAAACCCGGGAATGCCTTGCTCCCACACAGGCTTATCTTCACCAACAATGGTTTTCAATGTATCAATGAAGAGCTTGGTTTTTATGGGTGCATCTCGATGTGGGTACACCGCATAGAAAGTGCCAAAGTCATCCAAGTTTAAGTGAGTCATTATAGGCACCAACTCTCCACTGAGCACTTCATCTTCAATCATCTGCGCCGTGACGACCGCCAGAGTACTGCCGGTTAACGCACTCTTGGAAATCATCTCAACGTCATTCACTTTATAAGCGGCATTAAGCTGGAAATGCTGCGCTTGCCCCTCTTGATCGACATAAGAAAACTTATCGATCAACAACCCCGGAGCGGCATAGATAGTCGCAGGTAATGACTCGAGTTTTTCGATGGTGTTGATCTCGCCATGCTGAGCAATGAACTCAGGTGAAGCAACAATCAACAATCGACTTCTGGCTATCTTGCGGCTGATCAGGCTAGAGTTTTTGGGCTTACCTATACGGAAACCAATATCAAACCCCTCTTTAACCATATCGACGATTCGGTCTTCGAGTCTCAATTCAAAATCAACATCTGGATACTGCTTCTGGAAAACCGCAATCGCCTGCTGAACATATTGTCGACCGAACATGGTCGAGCTGGTGATTCTTAATAATCCTCGAGGCTCTGCATGATAATTTTGCGCCAAGCGTCGAGTATCGTTCAATAGTGCACGAAGCTGATGCGCTTGATTGACCATCTCATTGCCTGCGGCTGTCAGAGATAACGAACGAGTGGTGCGATTGAGTAACCGAACATCAAGCTCTTCCTCGAGGCGGCTGATCTGTTTAGAGATAACGGAACGGTCGACGTTTCTTTGCTCCGCCACTTTGACAAACGAACCCAGCTCAACCACTTCAAGTAACAATAATAAACGACTCGATATATCCATAACGTCCTTTGTTGCATTTAGAGCACCAATTAAGTGCCAATATGACTATTTTTCTCATCTTATTACAAATCTATAGTAGCTGCACATAACGGAGACAACATTCAGTCCCGACCTAATAGAGGAACATCCCATGACACTACTATCTGTGACTAACCAAAATGGCATCGCAACGGTATCAATCAACAACCCACCAGTGAACGTGCTGACTTTCGACTTGATCAACGAGATCAATGCCTTTGTACTTTCATTGAAAGATGATCGTGATACTAAGGTTGTTGTATTTAAATCATTACATGAGAGCTTCTTTCTGGCTCACCTAGATCTCAATGTGATCAACGGTACACAAGGCGGACAAGCCGGTTCGATTGAATTCAACCATATGATTGAGAACATTAAAGCGATGAAACAAGTCTCTGTCGCGGTAGTTGATGGCGTAGCTCGTGGGGGCGGTAATGAATTTGTGATGGCGTGTGACCTTGCTTACGGCACTGAAAACTCAGCGTTCGCACAACCTGAAATTCATGTAAACATCCCAACGGGTGGCCAAGGCGCGGTGCAATTTGCGAGACGCATGGGCAAAAACAAAGCCCTACAAGCCCTGTTACTAGGCAACGATTTTACAGCGCAACAAGCTGAAAGCCGTAACATCATTACGCAGTTCGTGCCGAAAGCAGAGCTTGAAGATTTCTTAGCAGCGACACTCGGTGTGATCAGCCAATTAGAAGTTCGTGATATCGTGATGTACAAAGAGATCATCGCAGCCTCAATCAAAGATGAGCAAGCGGGCGCTGAGCTAGAACTGCGTTACTTCTTAGAGCGCGCAAAAGAGCAAAAAACCGCAGCAATTATCGGTGCGTTTCTAAAACACGGTGGTCAAACTGAGCGTGAAGCGAAAGACATTCAAGGTATCTTCGTTGACACCGCAGCAGAGTTATCACAATAGACAATGACGCAATTAAATGGCCATCGCTTGATGGCCATTTATGTATCTATTTATCTGTGCACCGATGTAGTAATTCTCTCACTCACTGAAGCAGTTAGATCTGACTCATGATCGATTTCAGGCTCTCGGCCATTTCGGCATTGATGATCTCACCCGTTTCTACATTAAAGTTGTCGTAGAAACTTGGCACCGACATCGACCCCTTCACATCAGCATCAAAGTAAGGTGCAGAATTTACCGCGGACGACAACACAGAGCTTGCGCCGCCTGGGCCTGGTGATGTGGAGAGCATCACAACAGGTTTGCCTTGGTACACTTTCATGTCGATTCGTGATGTCCAATCAAACACATTCTTAAAGGCTGCGGTGTATAAGCCGTTGTACTCTGCAAAAGAGATAACCACAGCATCTGCCTCACCAATCTTGCTAAAAAAGCGCTTCGCGTGTTGATGAACGCCAGACTCTTTTTCTCTGTCTTCACTGTAAATAGGCATCTCGAAATCATTAAGATCGAGCACCTCTACTTGCGCGCCCTCAACTAAGCTTGCGGTGTACGCTGCCAATTGTTGGTTAATCGATGCTTTACTGTTGGTTGCGCCAATTGCTAATACTTTCATTGTTGATCCTCGAGTTTGGTTAGAAACATTTCTCTAATGTTTGAAAAGGCACATTTGGCGCTAAACCAAAGTACGTTTGTAATGCAGCAAGATACGTAGGCTCATCTTCAAGTAGCCATTCCTCTTTTGAGCCATTTTTGCTAATTTTAATTTTCTGGTTAAGCAGCGTGACAATCCCACCTTCAATCGGCAGTGCCGCAATACAGTTTGATGTAAAAATGGATTTCGGGCTGTTTGAAGTGAAGAAGTTGCTCGACTCTAAGTCGTTGGCGCCCACATACGTCATGTCTAGGCTGTAGACGTTCATCCACTCTTCACCCTGCTTTATCTGCAGTAAGAAGCCATATCGTTCATCTTCGATAAAACGAAAAGTTTGTAAGTCATTAGACTGCTCAATATTGGTTTCAATCAGCAATGGAGCACGAGGGGTAAAGGTGCCAAAGCCCGCATCCACTAACCACTGTTTGCCTTCAATCGTCACCAATGTCACTCGATGGCTACGCCCTGTAGGCTCTGCCGCTAGGTGTACTCGACCAAGCAAGGCTCTCGCTTCAAAGCCCATATGGCTGAGCACGCTCAACAGCAGTCCATTCAGTTCTTGGCAATAACCGCCGCGCTGATTAACCACTAACTTCTCGTACAGTGACTCTGCTGAAAGCTGAATCGGTAAGCCCTGAATCACATCAAAGTTTTCAAAAGGGATATTTCTGTGTTGATGTTGATGAATCGCCTTCAAGCTCTCGATTGTGGTGTCGCTTGGTTGAGATAAGCCGATCCTTGAAAAATACTCGCTGATTTGACTCTGTTCCATACCTAACCCCTGATTCGTTTGTCACCTCATGATTGCCCTCTACTGAGCTTGCAGCCTTTAGAAAGTAACAAGGTGATGGTTTGTTTTTTTAGATTGGGAAGGATGATAAAACCTCAAGTTAACTTGAGGTAAAGCGATATTTTCAAAAAACAGGAAATAATTTAAAAGTACTTACAAAGCAATGACTTGTAATGAGTAAATAAATTATAATGGGTTAATAATTAAATGGAGAAAACAAGCACACTCACAAATCCAGTGAATGTGCTTTATCGATTTGCTGTTTACTTAAGTGGGTTGAGTGGACCAACACCAGAATAGGCAACGCCCGATAGTTCTGACATCTCACGATTCCATGTAGCCAAATCGTGAGGGTTAAATTGATTCAGGTGATCATGTCCACACGCTCTCGCCATCACTTGCATTAACTCTGTCGACGCCTCGAAGAAGTTTTTAAGCTGATTCGATGCTTTCTCCACATTTAAACGCTGGCGTAAGTCGGCCTTTTGAGTCGCAATACCCGCTGGGCAATTATTAGTGTTACACATTCTCGCCGCCACACACCCTATCGACTGCATGGCACTGTTCGAGATAGCGACACCATCAGCGCCAAGTGCCATCGCTTTTACAAAGTCCATCGGCACACGTAGACCACCCGTGATGATCAACGTGACTCTGTCACTGACACCTTGTTTATCGAGATACGCTCTAGCGCGAGCTAAAGCTGGAATCGTTGGCACACTGATATGGTCTCGGAACATTTCTGGTGCTGCGCCTGTACCGCCGCCTCGACCGTCTAAAATGATGTAATCGGCACTGGCATCCAATGCGAACTGAATATCCTCTTCAATATGATTGGCACTCAACTTGAACCCTATTGGGATACCGCCCGTCACTTCTCGAACTCGGTCGGCGAAATTTTTGAAATCCTCGACGGTTTTTAGATCAACAAAGGTGGGTGGTGAAATCGCGGCTGTACCCGCTTCAATGCCACGCACCTCTGCTATCTTACCTATGTTCTTCGCGCCCGGTAAGTGCCCGCCCGTTCCGGTTTTCGCCCCCTGCCCACCTTTAAAATGGAAGGCTTGGACGTTTTTGAGCTTAGATTCATCGTAACCAAATTGTGCACTGGCTAGTTCGTAAAAGTAACGTGAGTTCGCCGCTTGCTCTTCGGGCAACATTCCGCCCTCACCCGAGCAAATTCCGGTTCCCGCAAGCTCCGCGCCTGTCGCTAAAGAGATTTTCGCTTCTTCAGATAACGACCCAAAACTCATATCAGAAACAAACAAGGAGATGTTCAATTTGAGCGGTTTTTTCGCTTTTGGCCCAATAATAAGCTCAGTACCGACGGGCACATTTTCCAATAACGGCTTGGTCGCCATTTGTGCAACCATCACTTGAATATCATCCCAGTGAGGTAATAGATATCTTGGGACGCCCATTGAAGTCATTGGCCCATGGTGACCCACTTTGGACAAGCCATCACGCGCCAGTTGATGAATAAACTCGACGGTAGGCTCTTCTTTGGTTGCAGAAGCCGCAGGTGAGAGATCGGGCGTTGCCGCTTGGATATGAACATCAGGGCCTTCTTGACCCACTTGCTCAGTCGTAAACTGTTTATGGGTGCCATCGCAAAAAGGGAGGTTGTTCGAATACTTACAGCGACACAGATAAGCGTCGCCGCTTTCCTCGGCCACGAAACTCTTTGGTTTGAAACCCGTTCCTGCATGAGAACCATCACAAAACGGTTGGTTTTTCGATTTGCCACAGGTACAGAAGTAATACTCCTCGCCCTCGGTTAGCTCGACCTTAACGGGTTTGTTATCCGCTATTACTGGATTCTTCATAGTTCGTTCACCTTTTCTTTATTATGATTTGATGACTGAAGCGATGACTTGCTCACAAGAGTAAAGTAAAGGTGAGATACGCGGCGAATTCAATAAATGAGCCAGTGAAAACAAGCATAGTAGACAGCCTAAAAACAGAAGTATTGCTTGTTCAACACAAACAAAAATGGCCACCAAATTGGCAGCCATTGTGTTTTAAATCTGAGTCCAAGTTAAACGGGAAGGGTTAATCAAATAACTCGATGACCAGCTTGTTGTCTTTAATCACTAGATTAGGTTCCGATGACTTGATCAATGACTCTTGAACCTTGTTGCTGTCCAATTTGTAAACCGGTGACTGGGACAAAGCAAAACCAATCATAGAAACGGCAGGCTTAAGTAACTTCTCTATCTCAGGAGAAAGCTGCTTTCCCTTTTCCTCAAAGCGTTCTAGACGCAGAGACTTTAGGTACACTTCACCACTTTCCTTGTCATATTCAGGAATCGCGCTGAATTCGATATCCAGATCTAGCCCCATGTTTGGCAAATTAAACACTTGAACCTTTGCATTGGTATTCGCCAGAACAGACACACGCTCGGCATCAGTTCGACCAATTTGCACCGCTAAGTCATCAACCGCCACTTGCGCATACATAACGTTTTGCACACCGACTTCTTGTTCTAACATCACCGAATCTTGCAGGTAGTTCGTCATTTCTTGTTCAGTAACGCTGTAGCTCACACAACCACTCAAGATGAGCGCGATACAGGTGATGATGAAGCGATTAATTAGCTTGGTTGTCATGTAAATTCGACTCTTAATTTCTAATTGCATGGAACGGATGTTACCTCGAGATGATATCGTAAAACAGTCGTCACACTGACAGTGTCGGATATGTAGGCAGAATGATCCACCTAATCAACATTCGCGTATAGTTTGAAAATGGCAAAAATAGTAAAGAAATCAATGACTGAATTAACGATATTTTATGACGGAACGTGTCCACTGTGTGCCAAAGAGATGGCTGCACTCGCCAAGTACGACACTGAGGGGAAGATCCAGACTATCGATATCTACAGCGAAGCGTTTGCAAACTATCCGCAGATTGATGCGGATGCGGCCAACACAGTGCTGCATGCTCTTGATGAGAACGGAAAGCTACTACTTGGGCTAGATGTGACCTACCAAGCATGGAACCTAGTAGGAAAAGGTTGGCTTTATGCGCCATTACGTTGGACCACATTTAAGCCGTTTGCAGACTGGTGCTACCTGAGGTTCGCCAAGAATCGATATAAAATCTCATTCTGGCTAACCGGAAAATCACGTTGCAACGGAAACAGCTGTACGAAATAGTATTGAGTTAAGACATATCACTGGAGACTTTGTAGTAAACGATGCCAAACAGTGCAGCAAACACTAGTACGGTAAGAGCGACTTTCAACCAAATAAACTTCATGCTTTGTCCTTTTCAATCAAGTTACTGATTCAGGCGACAAGTTATCACAACAAGACACAAGGTTGTGTAGCGATTGATAGAACTTTGTAGTGAACCCTGATTCCCAGAGAGAGACTTTATGTCGGCAAAAGAGAGAAAACTTCCCACTCATAGACTTTCTAGATTCAGCAAGTTCGCCTCGCTGGCGACAAGAGTCGCAGGTAACGTGCTAACAGAAGGCACCAAGCAAATTGCACAAGGCAACAGGCCCAAGGCAAAAGATTTACTGTTAACGCCACAGAACATAGCTCGCCTGACCGACCAGCTCGCGCACCTGCGTGGAGCTGCGATGAAATTGGGGCAAATGCTTTCAATGGATGCGGGAGATGTCTTAGAGCCAGAGTTAGCCGACATTCTTTCTCGCCTGCGCTCAGACGCTGACCCATTGCCAACAAAGCAGCTCAATCAAGTCTTAGAAAGCTCACTCGGAAACCATTGGAAAACCGAATTCCTTTCCTTCAACTTTAAACCGATTGCCAGTGCGTCCATTGGACAAGTTCATCAAGCATACAGCGATGCTGGAGACAAGCTCGCCGTCAAAGTCCAATATCCAGGCATTCGAAAAAGCATCGACAGTGATGTAGATAACGTCGGCACACTACTCAACATCGTTGGCTTGATACCCAAATCGGTCGACTACAAAGGTTTGTTAGAGGAAGCAAAAAAACAGCTCCATGATGAAGCAGACTATGCTCGCGAGGCTGACTACGCGACTCGTTACCATGACGCATTAAAAGAGCATTCGCACTTCGTCGTACCTAAGATTCATCCGCAAGTCTCTTCAGAATCCGTGCTCGCCATGGACTTCATTGAGGGCGTCTCAATAGAACAGATAGAAAGCTACGACCAAAGCACCCGTGACTTTGTGATGCACAGCCTGCTTGAGCTCCTATTCAGAGAATTGTTCGACTTTAAGATGGTGCAAACCGACCCTAATTTCGCCAACTACCTTTATGTTGAAAACACCCGACAAATCGGCTTGTTAGATTTTGGAGCAACCCGTGAATACAGTGACCGCTTTAGCGAGGGTTATCGCTTGGCTTTTTCCTCTGTCATTAACAAAGATGAGCAAGAGCTCAATCAAGCGTTAGAGCAGATTGGATTCTTTAGCGAGACAATTCTCCCTGATCAACGCCAAGCGATTCTAAACCTAGTGAAGATGGCTTGCGAGCCGATGTTGGTAGACGAAGACTACGACTTCAAAGCAAGTGGTTTGGCACAACGTCTTCGTGAAGCTGGCACCATTCTGAGCATGGAACAAGAGTATTGGCACACCCCACCCGCCGATGCGCTGTTCCTACATCGAAAAATTGGGGGTATGTATCTATTAGCAGCTCGCCTTGGTGCAAAAGTGAATATCAGTCGTTTGGTCACTCCATATCTAATCTTAGAGAACAAATGTACAACTAAAAACGCGAGTTAAAGAGACAATAAATAATACGCAAAGTGATCATTTCATCGTGCTCAAGAGTAATAACCATTACGCCAACTAAAATGAGCCAACCCCATGAAATGTTCACTACTTTGCTCAACCGCACTGATTACAAGCCTCACGAGTTCCATCGCCTTTGCAGCGAGCTGCCCAGAGATACTCAATGGCAAACAGCGCTTATTAAATTCAACCGAAGAAATTGCGCTGTGCGATGAGTTTAAAGGCAAAACTCTATTGGTGGTAAACACCGCTAGCCAATGTGGCTTCACTCCGCAGTTTGAGCAGCTCGAACAACTTCATCAAACCTACAAAGATCAAGACTTCACCGTTATCGGTTTCCCAAGTAATGATTTTCGCCAAGACAAAGGAAGCGAAGAGAAAACGGCAAAAGTCTGTTACCTCGACTATGGCGTTACCTTCCCAATGATGGCGCGAGCTTCACTGTCTGGTAGCGACGCCAACCCGGTATTTGCAGAGATACAACAGCAAGCTGGCGTAACGCCTAAGTGGAACTTTTACAAATTCTTGATCAGTAAAGAAGGCAAAGTCGTCGCCACCTTCCCTAGCTCCACATCACCAGTGAGCGCTACGCTCAAAAACGCGATCGAGCAACAGCTATGAAGGCAGATTACATGGCAACAACTCAAACCCGTAACACCATGGCCAAACTGGGGTACATGGGGTTAATCCCGTTTCTATTTGGTCTACTCCTCTCGCTCACCGACAGCCAATTTGTGGGGATAAGCGGTGAAACGCTGTTCATCACCTACAGCGTAGCTATTTTGAGCTTTCTTTCAGGGATCTTGTGGGCAAATGGCATCGAAAACTTTGAAAGCCAATCAAGTAACAAAGCGCTACTGCTAAGTAACGCGATTGTGCTCGTCGCATGGCTAGCAGTATTGCTTGGTGAACAAAAAGAACTGGCGACAACTCTGATTCTTATCCTTGGTTATATTGCGGTTTGGCGAGCTGAAAGGACGATAAGAGAAGAGAACCAGAGCCAAGGTCCCGATGGCTACTTTGATATGAGAACTCGGCTCACCTCTAGCGTAGTATTAATGCACGGTATCGTGATGCTGACCTAGAGCTACGAGACTGTCTTTGAACTGTGAGCCTTCGATTAAAAACCGTTAGCAACAATCTAGATGATGAGCTGCATCACTAACCTCGGCTCATCATCACCAAAGTAGTTTTCTTCTTGTTTGATCGTAGAAAACCCCATCGACGCGTAGAGCGCGCAAGCGGATGTGTTATTTGGATCTACAGTGAGCAAAAGCCTAGCGTCTCGCGGCAACTGCTCAACCGCATGTTGCATCAATTTCCGGCCAATTCCCATACCACGATAATTCGGGTCTACCGCTAATGATAGGACCCAAAACTCATTCTGCGTGTCCGTGGTTGTCGTTAAGGCATAGCCCGCAATCTTTGAGTCTTGCTTAGCAACTAATAAGCCTTTTCCCCAACAATCAAATGCCTGACGAATGAAAAATTGCGGATAGGCATGGTCACCAAACAAAGCATGTTCAAGCTGGTAAATTTCAGCCAGTTCCTGTTTTTCCGCACAGACAATATTCATAGGTAGACCCTTATAGATTTGACTCCAACCTTCCTACAACTGACCTTCCACAGTAGCTAGCCAAGTTGGTAATTGCTCCCTAAACCAGTGAATGTATTTCAAAGCTTCCGGGTTGTTACGCGAGACCAATATATTCGTGACTTCGATAACGATCCAGCTTTTCGCGATGATCAATTGCCTTATTAAACCTTCTCGGGAAATCAGATTGTTATGAGGCAGGTACTGGTCAACAATAAACTCATAGTCAGACAAAGTGCCCATACGAGAAACGAGCGGTGCCAAGTCGATAGCTGGGCTGCCATAACCAAAACGCTCCCAATCAAATAACACGAGCTCACCATTGTCTCTTCTGCCCCAATTACCTTCGTTCGAATCACCTGAAAGCAACGTGTTATGGTTAAACAAAACATCACTATGCTGCTGAATACTCTGTAAGCTGTCCTGAGTCACTTGAGGTAAATTCAGAGACGTGAGTGCAGATTCAGTGTCACAGGTACTCCATCTATGCTCTTTCACTGCAAAACTTGGCAAATATTGAGACTGATGAATACGAGATAGTTGCTGATACACCTCAGAAGTCGTTTGAAGCTCATTTAATGTTAAAGAGTGAGGGATGTGCTCGATGAACAGAGTATCTCCTTCCACTGCCAACAACGTAGGGCTATGTACACCAGATAAATGTTGCGCAGCATGTTGGTAAAAAGAAATTTCAACCTCACCCGCCCCTTGCTTTCGAATACAAGGTACGCCATTACGATTTACAAGAGTTACCTTAGCCGAACCCATTTTAGACAGGTCTTTGTTGCTCATTGAATACCGTCCTCACACTGTCTATTACTAACTGTTCTAATTCCGAGAGCTACTGTCGGCTCACCAGCAGATTGGCACCGGATAGAGCAAGAAAAACCGAGCACGCTTTGTTGAAACGCTTAGCCATTTGCGGCTTGGAGAACCAGTTTCTGAGGTATAAACCAAAGGCAGCGTAGATAGATATCGCGAGTAGCTCTAACACTAGGAATGTGCCACCTAGAATGAAGAACTGTGTGTTTACATTGGCTGAAACATCAACGAATTGAGGCAGAAATGCGGTAAAGATAAGTATCGCTTTGGGGTTACCAGCTGCAAGGGCGAACTCTTGTTTAACTAGACCAAACCAGTTTTTATTGCGTTCGATGCCTACGATAGGGCTAGCTTGAGAACGCCATAAATTAAACGCGATCCACAATAGATACATTGCGCCAAACAGCTTGATAAAAAAGAACAAGGTCTCAGAAGTATAAAGAACGACGGCCAAGCCAGACGCCGCCAACGCAATCATGCCAGAGAAAGCAACGATTCTGCCTAACCCTGCGATAAATGCAGCTTTAAAGCCATAGCAACGGGCATTATTCATAGACAAAAGATTATTTGGGCCAGGCGTCATGTTCAGCGCAAAGCACGCTGGAATAAACAGCAGCAACTTCCATATTTCCATTGGTATGTCCTAGTTTCAATATGCCAAGGCAATTGAATCATTAAAGTTAAAATGTCCCTTCATAATTAAAGTTTATCTTTTTAGCAAGCAATAAAAAGAGATACTGGTCGGCCATCCTCACTTTCAACTAATTCTCAAAGAATTTTTCATATTCCGGAGTTGATAGGTTTTCAGCAACGCCCATTTCACCCACAAAGTAGATTGCGCTGGTTATCGTATCTATTGTTGGGTTCGATTCGCGTTCAGGAAAATCCCCCGCAGAAGAAACTAATTGTGGTTCTGATATTGAATTACAGACAAGGCTGTTACAAACGCTGTGTTGCTTTTTCAAAGATGGGGGCTCTGGGGCATTAAAATGGTGAGACAATAAATCTTGGTTAACAAGCTCAGTAGAAGCATAAGACAGAGTTGAGCAAAACGCTGAAAGTACAATCCACTTATTCATATATCTTTCCATAGTAAGCATTCATTTAACTTATAAATACTATCTAATTTAGTCAATAATGAACAGTGTTTTATTTAGTTGGCGTGTGACTGTTTTTCCGGTATGAGCTTATCAAGTAGAGCCTGTGGAATAACGATCACCGAATATTTCACAAAGGCCACCAGCGTAATCAATGCAACAACGGTTCCTAAAACAAACTCATGGACATCGACCAGGAAAAGTCCTAGAACACGGTCACCAGCAATAGCGACAATGGCAATGCTGAGTGCAGTTATCCATCTACGATGATCATAAGGCAAACGCTCCATCGATTGGCTAACAAAATACAGAACCAGTAGCCTCAAAGTATAAATAGCACACAGAACCGCTATCACGCCCCACACTCCGTATATTGGGGTAATGGTAAAATAACCAATTGCTGCCAATACCGCACAGCCGCCTTGTATCCACATCTGAGATTGACTTGAGTTACCGCTGAAACAGCCTAAATTGAGGTAGTCGCCTGCACTTTTAATAACAGCGATAGCCAGCAATGCGACAACTATAACCCCAGCCTGATGATAACTGCTTGGTAAGATAAGAGAAATGAAGCCAGGGACAGTTAAGATCATCAAGCCCCCTAACACTATGGCTAGGTTAACTCCGATTAAGGCTCTGTCTGCACACATCTTGCTACCGCCAGGTTGCTGAAGCATGGCGACTCGGTTTGGAAACCACCAAAGCGCGTAAGGTTGCAGTAGCAATCCTAGAATTAACGCAAACTTACCACTAACCGCATAAATAGCCAGCTCCTCTACTCCAACAAAACTTGCCATCACCCAGCGATCTAGCCCGGTGATCATATAAATAGAGGCGCCGCCAACCAAGGTTGGTAACCCAAATTTCAAGATCTTTGCTGAATATTGAAAACAACCTAAGCTGCCCATCTGTTGCCATTGATAGCTAACGAGACACAGCATCAATAGTACACTGGAAGCAGCAGCAGAAATCAGCACGCCATCAATGCCATAACCCGCTTCAAGCAGTACAAACGTCATAATCGCCTGAATACTGGCTTTCAATACGTTGAGTTGGCAAAAACGCTTTGCCATTGCGTTCATGCGCATCAAAGTAAGCGGAATGGATATTGCCCCGTCGAGCATCGTAGGAATGAGTAGAAGAACGATCTGATAAGGTTTGAATTCAACAGGCAACGTCAGCAGCAACAGAGGCATGCTGAGCGCAATAAGCACGCCACCAAGTAAACACACCACTAGGCTAAGCGTGAAGCAGTTAGATATCAGCTTTCGCTTTTCATCGCCTTCCGCGACGCCAACGTAACGATACATCGATTCAACAATACCGAAACTAAACAGGATCGTACCGATGTCCGCCAGTAAGACGATCGCTTCTAATGATCCATATTCTGCCAACGTCATTTTGTGAGTAATGTAAGGGATCATCACCAAAGAAATCCCTTTCATCATCAATATGCCAATAGCGTAATAGGCTGACTGTTTTAACGAACCCATACGAGTCACCGATCCCTTACCATGCAGGCTTTAGGAAACTCTTACAGTCACCTATCAAATGTCGCAATGTACGTTTTTGAGGAGCCATCACCAAAGAGCGGAAACTGTAGACAATAGCCTGTCTATTCTGTTGTAAACCTCGATAATAGTCTGCATAGCCCTCTAATATTCTGGCCTTTGCAACTTTAAAACTAGACTGAGATAAATTCCATCGCTGGCTGTTGTTTTGATAACGCTGAAGAATGGTCTCTATAGAAGCTAGGTTTCTGAGCTTGAGCTCTTCAGTTTGAGTCACAGATGTTGCTCTCATTAAGTAACCCACCTCAACAGAGTTCAACACACCAATCTGATGGTTTTCGCTCATTCGAAGCCACAACTCCCAATCTTCACCATACTTGATGTCTGCATTAAAGCTATCGGTTTGCGAAAACACATCGGCTTTCACCATGACGGTTGACGTACCAATCACATTGTTTTCAATGATGAACTCTAGTGGGTTATCGATGTTGATGAACTGCTCTTCTCGATTTTGAAATTGCGACCAATAGCTAAAGCAATCAACGATGACTTCATAGTCTTCTGTTAGGTGCTCGTAGTTAGTGAAACTCATTGCCATTTCAGGGTATCGTTGGTGGAACTCGAGTTGGCGATCAATTTTTTCAGGGAACCAAAAATCATCTGCGTCTAAAAAGGCGATAAACTCCCCTGTTGCTTTCTCTATACCCAGGTTTCTTGCTTGTGGTGCCCCTACTCCCAAGGCTGATAACTTAACGATCCGGTGGTCTTGAATCGATGCGAGATAAGTCGAGGTTCCATCATTGCTATTATCATCGATAATGATCAATTCGATATCTTGATGGGTCTGCTTAAGCACGCTACCAATGGCCTTTGGTAGATAGTCCAAACAGTTGTAGGTAGGGATAACAACACTTACTTTAGCCATAATGACGCTCTCACATTTGTACGTTGTACACTTGTATTGCATGTTCTGTGCCGTATTCCATGACCTACTGGGTCGCTTTCATATCAGCCACCTATGTGCCCTTTTGCAAAATGACAAATAGCATTGAAGCATGCTCAATTCGAAATTGATTTCCATTTTGAGAAAAACAGGGTTAACCGTCGTATAAGATTAAGAAAAGCATCAAAAAGCCTCTCCCAAAAGAGCTTTAATCTTGGTTCGCATCTTGCTTAGTTAGCTGTAGTGACCTTCGTCAAGGGAGAGAAAAATGAAGAAAGTAGCGTTCGTTGCGCCGACATACCCGGTACTTAGCGAAACTTTTATCCAAACGGAAGTGGAATCCGTGAAAGCTTGTGGACACGACGTCTGCGTAATGACATTCAAAATTGAAAGCAGCGAAAAATCGTTCGACTACGACATTGTTAAAATCGGCCAAGATGTTCGTATGGGCAAAATAACCCACATTAATTGGCTAGGATTTGTCAAAGCACTGTCATTTGTCTCAAGACAAAACAGCATGCCCAAGAAGTCTCTTTTCGGGTATGGGTTTAAGCTAGCTTTACAACTGGCAGAAAAAGACATTGACCACGTACATGCGCACTTCTGCCAACACACTACTGCACATGCTATTGTCGCTGCCAAGCTGCTTAACATTACCTGCTCATTTGTCGCTCATGGGCATGATGTTTACGAGTTTGCTTATGACATCGAACACAAAATATCTTCAAGTGATTTCGTGGTCGCTGTGTGCAAAGACATGCTTAACGACTTCAACAACATGGCGAAAGGCAACGTTAAATTGTTGCACTGTGGTGTGAACACCAAGCAGTTTAAACAGCAGGTCAAAAGTGAGACTAGGCTCTTGCGTTTAGTGTTCCTCGGACGACTTGTCGAACAAAAAGGCGTGCATCACTTGATCGATGCACTAGCTCCCATTGCACAACCGCTCAATATTCATTTAGATATCATCGGAACTGGCGACTTAGAATCTCAACTCAAGATGCAAGTAGAGCATCAGGAACTTACCCGAAACGTTACTTTCCACGGGGCTCAAACACACGAATGGGTGAAAAAGAATTTGCCCAAGTACGACACTTTAGTAGCGCCGTTCTGTTTTTCAGAAACAGGCTGCGTCGATACCGGCCCCTTAGTTCTGAAAGAGGCCATGGCGGTTGGCGTACCCGTGGTCACCACAAACATCATGGGCTGCAAGGAGATTGTCACTCCAGAGACTGGCTTTTTAGTCAATGAGAAAAGCGTTGATGAGTTAAGAGAAACCATCGAGCGACTGGCTCAGCTAAGCAGTGACGAGAGAGCAGAAATGGGGATGAGAGCCAGAGCACGAGTTGAGACTATGTTTAACTCCCTCAAGCAAGCCCAGCAGTTGTCTAACTGGATAGAGAACCCCGCTTAGTACTTGCTAAGGCGGTCGAGTAGAATAGAAGCTAAAACAAAGCGTTACATTGCTCAAAGCGGTAACGCTTCAGACAGGTCGTGCTCTCACGAGCAGCTCTTGTTAACCTGCGCGCAATGCTAAGATCTCTGCAAGATCATCCGTTTCGGTGTAACGACTCAAATCTTGCTCTTTCGAAGAGATCGCCACAATGGACATTCGGTCAGCAAGCTCATTGCCCTCAATACCGACGTGACCGTTTACGTGGTAGATAGTAATTTTAGAAGCGAGCTCTTGATAAAGGGCATAAGCAGCTTTAATGATATCGAGGTTTTTTATCTCACCACCAGATTTAGTCCAGCCCTTTTTCTCCCAGCCTGATGCCCACTTAGTAATGCAGTCTATCGAATATTTTGAGTCGCTATAAATCGCCACAGACAGCCCAGCTTTCAGCTTCTCTTTCGCGAGAATAAAGGCCTGTTCTAAACCTTGTAGCTCAGCAGTATTATTAGTCCCCATCGGTTGGTACAAGCCATACCATAGCTCAGTGAGATCATTATTCAAATAAACCGCTAAACCCGTTCCCGCTTCGCCTGGGTTAGGCTCGCATGCACCATCAGTAAAGATTTTAATATCAAATGGCATGTCAGTAATTTGCTGCTGAGAAAGAGGTGGAGTCTTTGACTTGTTTGCACCACTGGACTTCGGAAATGCAGACTTAGAACCTGAGGTAGACTTAGTCGCAAAAGACGAACTACCACCAAAGGCTGATTCAGCTTCTCCCAGTGTTGGAAACGATTTATATCTCGCGCCCGCAAAACCATCGACTTGCGCTTTACACTCATTCCAAGTGGTAAAGATACCTGGTTTACGACCTTTCCAAACCACATAATATTTCTTAGCCAAATTAACTCCTTACCAAACCTAACGACACAAACTGTGAATCAATACATTAGAAGTCACCGAGCCACGTGTTGCAAGGTCAATCACTCAAAAACGGGGCGAAAGAAGCTGCGCTCATAACTGACAATACAATCAACTTCATCCGCATATTCAAAGGCTCGAATACACTCCGGGTCTTTCAAAGATAAGGTTCGATACTCTTCATAAGCCGCTAAACTATCAAATGAAAACAGTGCCATCGCAATATTGTTCGCGCCTTCAGATGGTAGAAAATAGCCATTGTGCTGACCGCCAAATTTAGCCACCAAAGGAATCCACATTTTTGCGTAGGTCTCAAACTCCTTAATCTTTTTAGGATCAATTACATATCGAACATAACAAGTAATCATATACCACCCTCAAATACTGAATAACACACCAAATTTAGATTAGCCATCAAGAGAATAAGAAATCAATCGCCACAAGGTTGTAGAACAAAAACACAGCCATACTGACACCAATGGTTAGCAGCACGTTGCCTGTTTTCCATATCAGCAAACCTGTCACAAGCGCCCCGATTAAATACGGGTTTTCAAAACTTGGCCAAAATGTCTGCTCTGGAGCAAACACAATCGGCCCCCAGATCGCAGTAAGCACCGCTGGACTTGAATAGCGTAATAAACGTCGCGCCGTTTGGTTGAGTCGAAGCGGAATAGCAGGTTCAAGAAACAGATACCGACTAAAGAAAACAATCGCTGTCATCAGTAATATCGTTAACCAGATCATCTCTATTTCCCTTCCATGACTGGCTTTTTGCCGTTATTACGCTCTTGAAACGACTCACTAAAAAAGCCGGCCAACATACCAGCAATTGCTGCAATCATTAGCCCACCCTCAATATTGTTAACCGACATGGCAACCGAAGTGACCAGTGAAACCACCACACACACAACAACAGGCAATGTTCGTATTAAGGGAAAAACCAACGCGATAAACGTCGCGGCTACCGCGAAATCGAGACCGATTTCATTGAGTGACGGGATTTGGCTTCCAGCGACAATGCCGACGAAACTCGCGATGTTCCAAACCAGATAAAAACCGCCGCCCACTCCCGCTGCGTACCAACGATTAAACTCTTGCTGAGACTGCCCACTACAAATCGCAAACAGCTCGTCGGTGAGCCAAAAACCAAGTAATAGACGCCAACGTGCTGGAAGGTGACTGATTTTGTCGCGCATCGACACACTGTATAAGAAGTGCCTTGAGGTGATGAACAGTGTGGTCAGCAACATGGTGCCAAGGCCAATGCCCGCTTTGAACATACCTGCGGCGACCAGTTGCGCCGAGCCAGCAAACAAAATCGCTGACATTGCTTGTGCTTGCAGTTGATTCAATCCAGCATCAATCGCGTATGAGCCGGCTAAAATTCCCCACGGTATCACGGCAATACTCAGAGGCATTCCCGCTAAAACGCCCTTCCACAACTGCGTGCGTCTATCCATCTTTTGATTATCCATATTGTTCTTTTCTCTCTTCACATTGGCTATTCAATGTAAAAACACGTGAGTGGATTCGATTGTACAAACTTGCTCGATTAAGCGAACGTATTTTTCGCCTACGCTCAAAGCATCTTAATGTATTGCCCCGGTGTGTAGCCATTGGCCTTTTTAAAGTGTCGATGAAAATGGCTTTGGTCGTGAAAACCACACTCTTGGGCAGTATCTGAAATGGTATGCCCTTGCTTCAACAGTTTGCGAGACAGCCTCAAACGAGACTGGATCTGATAAGCATGAGGAGGAAGGCCAAACTCTTTCTGAAATGATCGAACTAAATGAAATGGACTTAAGGCCGCCAATTTAGATAACTCTTCCAAAGAGACATCGGCCTGCGGAAAATCATCTAAAAACTCTTTCACCAGAACAAGTTGGCGCTGAGTTTTACTATCCAACTGAGGTTTAAGGCTCGACTTGCCATGTCGACTAATCAGCTTAACCAACATCCCGTACATCAAGGTTTCGCGGAGCAGTCGATTATCCGATTCATCAATCGCATTAAACACCAGCCTCAATTGATTGGCGAGTTCAGGGTCTTCAACGACTGCCCTAGGGAAATAAGGGGCGCCATAATTAGGAAGGTTAAGTTCTTGAGTAATTTTGGCCAGTTGCTCTGGGAGCGGATACATCGCACGATAAGCCCAACCGCCTTCCGTTGCCGAATGACCGCTATGTACCTCATCGGCATTGACTAGAATAATAGCGTCTTGGGGAGCGATATGATGACCACCTGTGCGATAGAAACGTTGAGCGCCCTGCTCTATAACCCCAAGCGTGTAACCCTCATGACTATGACGTGAGAAGTTCTGCTTTTCGTACTCAGCATTAAGGATTTCAATGCCTCCGAGCTCCTCAGCGACTTTATATTCGGCCTTTTCTTTAGAACGTTTCTTGTTCTCCATAACAATTCCCAAGCCTGTTAATTATCGAGCGACTTATCAGTCTACTCTATAGGCTCTTTTAGCTTTTGTACAAAATTGCGCTTTTGGCGGTTAATACATTTTTTGACCTAGGAATTAAACGGATCAATAACGTGCTCTAATTGCGAGCAAGATCTTGCTCTTTAAGCAGTTAGCGAAGAATTGACAAATCAACGACTTAATCATGCTCATAATCCCCGCCAATTATTAGTAACTGTTCAGAGATATGATGAAGAAAGCCTTAGCATTGATCTTTTTCTTGAGCCTTACGGGTTGCACGCATAATCAGTCCAAAGCACTAAGCATGAACTCATCGTCGGTTAATACATACCCACAATCGATGTCGAACCTACAACTGTGCGACACCTTGTATTACGGAAGGCCGAGTAATCAAACACTGGCCGCTATTGGCAGCGAATTTAACCGCAGAGGTCTATCAAAGCGTTGGTGTGATACAGAAACCAATAAGCTTTATTTAACCAAGACAATTGATTGGGTTGCTGAACAAGTAGACGACAAAGAAGATTCAGAAGAAGAAGCGTCGGCAGTGGTGTTGCCTGCGAATTAAGAGGATTAAAAATTCAACATCGTAAAATGACCAAATTATAATCAGTGAACGAAATTATATATCCAAACTTAAAATACGAAAAAATAAGCATCAACGGCATATAAAACTCATCATGGCAACTCCGTTTTTTCACCACACAGTGTACTTTTGAAATATTTGTTTTACCGTGCACAAAAAAAGATAAAACAACGTGAAATAAGCAACAACACGCTTATTTAGGCGGAATTTTTATAAAATCCTGCTATGTTCACTTAGCTGCCCACATTGTTATTTACTGATATACCAATGGTAATAAGTAACATAAATTCAATAAGATAAAGGATTTACCATGCCTCTTCATAAAAAATCGACTGTCCGTGGTTCACTCTTAGATGATGTTTATTCTTCCAAAGATCTTTCTGTTGTTATGCCCAAGTATCGAATTCCAGAGCAAGAGCATGCACCCGATCATGCTTACCAAGTCGTGCATGATGAATTAATGCTAGATGGTAATTCGCGTCAGAATCTTGCGACATTCTGTCAAACATGGGTCGAAGACGAAGTCCATAAATTAATGGATGAATGCATCGACAAAAACATGATCGATAAAGATGAATACCCACAAACGGCAGAAATCGAATCTCGATGTGTACACATGCTTGCAGATCTTTGGCATGCACCTAACGCTGAGAATCCAATGGGGTGCTCAACAACAGGCTCAAGTGAAGCAGCAATGCTTGGCGGTATGGCGCTTAAATGGGCATGGCGTGAAAAAATGAAGAAGCAAGGCAAGCCAACTGACCGCCCTAACCTTATCTGCGGCCCGGTTCAGGTTTGTTGGCATAAATTTGCCCGTTACTGGGACATTGAACTTCGCGAAATCCCAATGCAAGGCGACCGCCTGATCATGACCCCAGAGGAAGTAATCAAACGTTGTGACGAAAATACGATTGGTGTTGTCCCAACTTTAGGCGTGACCTTCACTTGCCAATATGAGCCAGTACAAGCAGTACATGAAGCGTTAGATAAACTACAAGAAGAAACCGGGCTAGATATTCCGATTCACGTTGATGGTGCGAGTGGTGCCTTTCTTGCCCCATTCTGCGATCCAGATTTAGTGTGGGATTTCCGTTTACCACGAGTAAAGTCCATCAATGCCTCTGGACATAAGTTTGGCCTTTCCCCACTTGGCGTTGGTTGGGTTGTTTGGCGAGATGCCGATGCTCTACATGAAGACTTAATCTTTAACGTCAACTACCTCGGTGGAAACATGCCCACCTTTGCACTCAATTTTTCTCGCCCTGGTGGTCAAATCGTTGCTCAATATTATAACTTCTTGCGTCTTGGTAAAGAGGGCTATCGTAAGATCCATGACGCTTGTTATGACACCGCTCGTTACCTTGCCAAAGAAGTCGAAAAAATGGGTATGTTCCACATCATCTATGATGGACATGGTGGTATCCCTGCACTGAGTTGGTCAATAAAAGATGGCGCAAAACCAGGCTTCAATCTCTACGATCTTTCTGATCGCATTCGATCTCGTGGCTGGCAAATTGCGGCTTATGCGATGCCTGCCGAACGCGAAGATCTAGTGATCATGCGTATTTTGGTTCGACATGGATTTAGCCGAGACATGGCGGATCTTTTGATTTCCGATTTACAACACTGCGTAGACTTCTTTGACAAACACCCTGTCGTCAATGGTAGCGACGCTGACGAGTCGAGTAACTTTAATCACGGTTAATCGTCCCATCTCACTGAAAGCAAGGAACCTTCATGGTTCCTTGCCCTTATATCAACAAGTTAGCAGGTGACATTATGTCCTTTCTATTTAGTTACTTGTCAGAAAATCCGTTTGTATTTCTCTTTCTATCACTCGCAATTGGTTACCCGCTTGGTCGACTCACATTCAAGGGAGTGAGCCTAGGAACAACCGCTGGTACTTTAGTTGTTGGGGTTGCTTTAGCACTGACCTCCTTTTCGGTTTATGGGCTAAAAATTGAAGAGCCGGGTCTGGTCTCAGATATCTTCTTAATGATGTTCATGTACGCGATTGGGATGAAAGTGGGGCCACAATTTTTCTCCGGTCTTGCCAGAGGAGGGATCGACTTCGTCGTCATTGGTTTAATTGTCGTGTTCAGCAATTTTGCGATTGTTGTCATCGGCGCCAAGCTAATGGGCCTTGAGCCCGGCTATGCCGCGGGCATCATTTCTGGCAGTTACACAGTGACCGCCGTAATGGGCGTAGCGCAGTCAGCAATTAGCTCAGGCGCATTTACTCCACCTGAAGGGATGAGCATTGATCATGTTAGTGCCAATATCGCAGCGGGCTACGCGATAAGCTATGTCCTGTCGACCGTCCTCATCATCTTGTTCATTAAGTACCTCCCTTCTCTCTTTGGAATTGACCCCGTCAAAGCTGGTAAAGAGGCAGAGGCGGAATTCTCAACTGGCGATGACAACGAGAAACTCCCAAGCACCTTTGGTTTTTCAGACGTGGGCGTCCTACCGATTGATGTTCGTGCCTATAAAGTCACACACCAAGAGTTAGTTGGCCGTTCAGTGCAAGAGTTGTATCAGAAATTCCCTGATGCGGCCGTGCTTAAAGTGGTTCGAGGTGAGCAAGTCATTGATGCTTCCGATAACCCAACGCTTGAGTTAAATGATGTTATTGGCATTCGCGGAGAATATCGCATCTTGATTGCGGAAGGTGAAGCTGATATCGGAAATGAAGTCGATGATCCACGAGCTAGAAATGTCGACATTGAAGTGGCTGATATTCACGTTGGTAAATCTGAGTATGCGGGGAAAACCATGGCGCAATTGCATGCGGAGATCGGCTTTGGTGTCTACTTCAAAGCAGTTTTCAGACAAGGTCACCAGCAACCTTTACTCCCACAAACTAAGGTCGAAGTGGGCGATGTTGTGCGTATTGCAGGCTCCCAATGGTGCGTAGAGCAAACCGCATCCAAACTCAATAGCGTTCCAATTGTAGAGAGTACGGTCACCGAAACCTTCTACCTCTCCCTTTCTTTGTTGATTGGTTATGTCTTTGGACATTTAAGTGTCACCGTTGCAGGTATCCCTTTTGCCCTAGGCACATCAGCTGGTTGCATGTTAACCGGGATTGTTTTCTCATTCTTACGAACTCGTAACCCGAGCTTTGGCGGCCCCATGAGTGAAGGGGCAAGAAGCTTTCTACAAGACATTGGTCTAAACCTATTTGTCGCGGTATTAGCCGCAACGGTCGGCCCCAAAATATTGGCGTCTTTCCAAGGCATCATTGTCATCAAGATAGCGTTACTGGGTGTGACTGCAGCACTCGTACCACCTCTGCTAGCTTGGTTATACGGATTGTACTTCCGCAAAATGAACCCTGCTATTTTAGCGGGAGCCTGTGCCGGAGGGAGAAACAGTACCCCAGCAATGAAAGGAGCCCAAGATGCAAGCCACAGTGATATGCCAGCTATTGGCTACCCCGTGCCATACGCATTAACTTCAGTTTTAGTCCTGATATTAGGTTACATCGCAATGGTGATCAGTTAGTTAAATTGAGTTTTGATGCATGGTCTATGATTTAAACTTAACCATGGATGTGTGACGACATTTACCTAACACAATAATGAGTAAGGAGAAGTTATGGGGTTTATATCTTGGATTATTCTTGGGTTAATTGCAGGAGCGCTAGCTAAGTGGCTAATGCCGGGCAACGATGGTGGTGGATGGATCGCCACCATGGTTCTAGGTATTGCTGGTGCCTTTGTTGGTGGTTTCTTAGGGAGCTTCATCGGCCTCGGCAGTGCTGACGGCATTAACATCGGTAGTATTATAACCGCAACGCTTGGAGCATTTGTGTTGCTATTTGTCTATAACCGTTTCCTCAAAAACTGATATTTTCGCACCTCTAGTCATAAACAAGATAAAATTAAGCTTCAGATAGCAAAAAGCCGCTCGTTAAGAGCGGCTTTTTTAAGGGGTGGGAACCCAGCCACATCCCGGCACACAAGTCACACGCTGCGGCTGCTTCCTTCCGGACCTGACCGAGTTCACGAGCTATTGTTGCGGGAGGACCAGGCCCCCATAGATTCGTTTTCTAAGAGGCTTACCTCAAAGAGTGATTGGATTATTAAGCATCCCGGCAGCCATTGCAAGCCCTTACCCTTTCTTTTTGAGCAATTGTGGTCTAAGTGCTTATCCTTTATTCAAACCACCAGTAAATCGCAGGTAAATTCACCATTTACCTGCGATTTGAAGTTCTCGTACAACATCATCTAGATTGAGCAGACACTAGATATCGATGTCTTCGTTATCTTCCGTGCGAATGATGTAGTCCGTCATCCATGCCGTTCCTAACAAGCATAGCCAAACGACAAATACAGGACTTGGTACTTCAATGCTCGGTGTAATAACCAGTGCTGCGAAGCCTGCAGTTGGTAGCGTCCAACACAATAACTTGTTCCAGCGGAAGGTTTTCAGCTTGGTCATCGCTTCCATTGACGCCATAATGCCCGTCACACACAAGGCCACAAGCGCTGCATAAGGTAAATCGGCAATCCAAAGGGGCAAGATTAACCCTAATGACCACCAGCTGTGTCGACTCGCGGGCTTAAGATGATTAGCAGCCCACCAAATAACCATAATAGACAAGGTCTGCAAGACCGTAATCCATGGCATGCCATCGAGCTTTCCTGCTGATTGCGTGACCATAATCCCGACTTGCAAAGTAGTCACGATCAAACCCGAAATAATCACTACCGACAAACTACTGCGTCTTGAGAAAACCACCATTAACAGTGGGAACAACACCCACGCGCTAACAGAGAGCGTGATTGGCTGTAGAGGAAGGGTTAAGCCATAAGTTGTCATTGCAGCAAGTAGAGCTAAACCTGCGATACCACCCTGCGGTAAGATCCATAACGCAGGAATCACCATCGCCAGTACTGGGATATCTCCCTCACTTAAACTGATTGCTCTCGCACACACAACGGCTAATAATGTTGTAATTAGAAATTGAAACGTTGAAAAGACCATAGCTCTCTCCTTCTACCGATCCGTGGTATTCATGAACTAGGAACATTTAGTATGGACCAATTTTTAGCCCAAATCTTTGCTGTGATTCACCAAATTCCATATGGAAAAGTAACAACTTATGGAGACATAGCACGTTTCTCAGGTTTTCCGGGCTATGCGCGCCATGTGGGAAAGGCATTGGGTAATCTACCTGAAGGCAGCAAACTCCCTTGGTATCGAGTGATCAACAGCAAAGGCGAAATCTCTTTGAAAGGTGATTCGTTTGATCGCCAAAAGAAGCATTTGTTGGAAGAAGGGATTGAAGTGAGTGACACAGGAAAGGTCAAACTCAGAATATACAAATGGCAGCCCTAAAGCTGCCATCATTCGCCGATTCAACTGGCTAGATTAAGCCAATCAAGATGCCTTAACAGTAGCATCCATTTCTAATTAGCGAACACCGACCAAGCGCAGGTCAGCGTACTGTGTGTTTTCTACATCTGTAATCACAGACTTGATGGTATCTGTTGTGAAACGTAGTTTGCCGTCAACATGGATAGTTGCACGCATGTTGTAACGGTGGTTAGGCTGAATCTTGTTGTCGTCGTAGCCTAATTCGAACGCAAACGGCACTTGCTTACCATCGGTTGTGAACTCTTGAGTCGCGATAACCTTTGATGGAGCATCTGCTAGTGAAATATCTTCTAGCGTTACAGTAACCAATGCATTCTCTGGTAATGCAATTCTTTCGCGGTAGCTAACTGTTCCTGAAATCACTTGAGTATTCTCTGCAACCACTTCCTGCGAAGCGTTCGTTTCTGATGTTGTTTGGCAACCCACTAGTAGGCCAAACGATACTAAAGACGTTAGAAGAATTAGAGCCTTTTTCATATTCAATTTCTCTCAACATGTTTGCCGGACTCGGCAAATCTACGGACTAATTATAAGAGAGCTTTCATATTCTGTCTTGAAACCCTATGATTTATTGACAGATATCTGACTAAGCTAAATGATTAACACCATAATCTGACACTCATTTTACGAAGAGGAATGCTGGCGATGAGTCAACCTTTAAAAGAATTACTAAGTTTACTTCAGCTAGAGAAGCTGGAAGAAGGTTTATTCCGTGGGCAAAGTGAAAACCTCGGCCTTCCACAAGTTTATGGCGGTCAGGTCTTAGGGCAAGCGCTTTCAGCTGCTCGTTATACCGTTGAAGAGGACCGTAGTGTTCACTCGTTCCACAGTTATTTTCTATTCCCCGGTGATCCTGAAAAGCCGATTATTTACGATGTGGAAAATCTCAGAGATGGACGCAGCTTTAGTACCCGCCGTGTGAAAGCGATTCAAAATGGCCGCCCTATTTTCTACCTGACGGCTTCTTACCACGGTGACGCACCGGGCTTTGAACACCAAAATCCGATGCCGGAGATTCCAGGCCCGGAAAACTTTGCCTCTGAAACGGAGCTTGCGAGCCATATTGCGGAGTTCCTCCCAGAAAAGCTGCGCAAAACCTTCTGTGGAGAAAAACCCATTGAGATGCGCCCCGTAACGGTGGTTAACCCACTAAACCCAAAGAAGACGGAAGCGAAACAGTACCTTTGGGTAAGAGCAAATGGCGCGATGCCAGACAACCACTTAATTCACCAATACCTGCTTGCTTACGCATCAGATTGGGGGTTCTTAGTCACGGCACTTCATCCTCATGAAGTTTCTATCATGACGCCAAACTTCCAAGTGGCGACGATTGACCACTCGATCTGGTTCCACCGCCCATTCAAAATGGATGAATGGTTACTTTACGCGATTGAAAGCCCAACGGCGGCGAACACTCGCGGCCTAGTGCGCGGTGAGATTTATAACCAGAAAGGTGACCTAGTCGCGACAGCAGTTCAAGAAGGTGTGATGCGCTTTACTAAGTAGCGAAGAATTATTTCTAAGTTGCGTAAACAAGCTAGATCCAAACAAAAAGAGGCTAGTGTCATACTTAGCCTCTTCTCTTTCTCATCACCATATCAACTCAGTAACCAAAGGAACTAAACGCTAGTTTCCCTGCTCTACTGGCTCAAACTCACCTTGTACTCGTGTTTTAATGCCGTCTCCCGCATCTCTCAGCAGATTAAATGGCGATAACACCACTCCTTTTACTGCACCTTCAGCTGCGCCCTGAGCCAACTCCTTACTCTTATCGGCTAAAAAATTAGCCTGCGCTAAAATGCCAGGAACTTCAGCTCTGAGCATTTCAGATTCGGCAATCACCACAGGTATCGTTTGTTCGCGGTAAGACTTACTTTCAGCCAGCATTGGTGGCATCACATCAACACGGTAGCGCTTGAGTTCGGTCAGCGTTGGCGGAATCACATCGGTTCTCACCTGCTCGACTTCAACGCGAACATTTTTCACTTCGTCTAATATAGCTGGAATTTTACTGTCGACTGATGCGACCGTTTTGTTCACCTTCTCTACCGTCTTTCTTACATCTTCAACGGTATTTAGCATCTGTGGCGCCAACTCGTCGACGTGCTCCGCCAGTATCAGAAACTCTTCGACTTTTAGCTCTTTAGTGAGCACAGAAAGGTCCTCAATAACCTGAGGATAGGTATCGACGATCTCACCGACTTTATTGGTAAAGGAATAGATGGTGTAGCCAAGGTAAAAAATGGCGATAGCTAACACGAGCTGAATAGCAGTAGAAACTTTTGCAAGCATGAATAATCCTTTTCTTCATCGCAGAGGCGATATCTAAACTCGAAACACAATTTTTAACAAGGTTATAGCGGTAGCGCGGTGGTGTACTTTAATGGTTCCATCGCAAACGTAGAAGTAACGTTTGATATACCATCGACACTGTTAACCAAGCGCTTATAGAACTCATCAAAGCACTTCATGTCTTTAACCTGCACCTTCATCATATAATCGTACTCGCCAGCCATACGATAAAATTCCATGACTTCTGGGAATTCCGACACAGTATTCACAAAACGACCATACCACTCATGAGAGTGATCGCTGGTCTTCACCAATACGAATGCGGTAAAAGAAAGATCTAACTTTTCTGGGTTCAGCAGCGCCACTCTTTTTTCAATGATGCCATTCTCTTCCAGACGCTTTAAGCGTTTCCAGCAAGGCGTTGTGGTGAGGTTGACGGCTTCAGAAATATCGTTCAATGACAGGGTGCTGTCTTCTTGTAATAACGCTAATATTTTTTTATCTACGGCATCTATCACACTTTCACCAAATCGCTTTTAAATAGAATAATTTTCTACATTTTAGTCAAAATAAAGCAAATATGGCAAAGTTTTTCTCTCCAGATCTAGCTAAATTAAAACCATACCAATTACAAAAAATTCCTACACTCGATCAGGAGAACGCTTATGTGCACTGACCATCAATGGATTAACAACGCGATTCGTAAAATTGAAGCGGACTACCAACGCTCTGCGGATACGCACCTTATCAAACTAGACCTTCCAAGCATTGAAGGCATTGATATCTACCTTAAAGATGAAAGTACACACCCAACAGGCTCTTTGAAGCACCGTTTGGCGCGTTCTCTGTTCTTATACGCTATCTGTAACGGTTGGGTTGGCCCAGAAACCACGATCATTGAATCGTCGTCTGGCAGCACGGCAGTATCTGAAGCTTACTTCGCTCGCCTACTTGGTCTTCCGTTTATCGCGGTAATGCCAAAATGCACGGCGAAGAAAAAGATCGAACAGATTGAATTCTACGGCGGCCAAGCACACCTAGTTGACCGCTCTGACCAAATCTATGATGAGTCTCGTCGTTTAGCAGCGGAACTCAATGGCCATTACATGGACCAATTTACTTACGCTGAGCGCGCAACCGACTGGCGTGGTAACAACAACATCGCAAACTCGATTTTCAATCAAATGCAGATGGAAGATCATCCGGTTCCAACTTGGGTTGTAATGAGCCCTGGTACTGGTGGTACTTCAGCAACGATTGGCCGTTTCATTCGTTACCAACAGCATGAAACTAAGCTTTGTGTCGTTGACCCTGAAAACTCAGTTTTCCACGAGTATTACAAGACAGGCAATACAGAAGTAAAAGGCAGCACATTCAGCAAAATTGAAGGTATTGGTCGCCCTCGTGCAGAACCAAGCTTCATTCCAGGTGTGGTTGACGAAATGCGTAAGATCCCAGACGCAGCAAGCATCGCAACGACACACTGGTTGTCTGACATTCTAGGCCGTAAGGTTGGCGCATCTACGGGTACCAACATGTACGGTGTGCTTCAACTGGCAAGCGAGATGAAAGCGCGTGGAGAGAAAGGCTCTATCGTTACTCTACTTTGTGATAGCGGCGAGCGTTACCTAGACACTTACTTCAATGACGAGTGGGTAAACAACAACATTGGTGACCTTCAGCCTTACGCTGCAAAATTAGAAGCTTTCTCTCAAACGGGTGAATTAGCTTAAGCACCAAGCAAAACACAAGAGTCCAAAATAAAAAGAGCCCTTGATGGGCTCTTTTTATATGTCTTTGGTTAACGACAAACTAAGACTATTCTGGCTTCTGCTTCGCTTCAAAAGCAGCCAGTTGCTCTGGTGTTGCTTTTGGTTGGTGGTTTTGTTTCCACTCATCGTAAGTCATGCCATAAACACGCTCACGAGCATCATCAATATCAAGGTCTAAACCTTGTTGTTCAGCTTCGGCTTTGTACCACTTACTGAAGCAGTTACGACAGAAGCCAGCCAAGATCATCAGATCAATATTCTGAACATCTTTGTTGTTGTCTAAGTGTGCTAATAGGCGACGAAAGGTTGCTGCATCCAGCTTGTCTTGTTCTTCTTGAGAAAGATCTTTGTATTTAAATTCAGCCACTTTAGTGTCCCTTAATAATTTTCATTTTTTAATGTATTGAGCAGATATTGTTATACAAAAAAAGCCCGCACTGCGCTAGGAGCAAACGCAGGCTTTTCAAAACATTCATAGATAAACCGGAATTCCCATGAAACGATTACAAAACGTATTTATCCTTTTAGTTTCTCTTATTATAAGCGCTACAGCTTTTGCATCTCCATCAGAGGGAAAACAATACACGCTTTTGGAAAAGCCTTATTCAACCGAGTATCAAGTAGACAAATTCTTTTCATTGACCTGCATGCCTTGTTGGCAGATGACAGAGTTACTCAAAGGTAAAGAAGGCTCTGACGAACTGAAAATGCATCGTACTCACGTGATTTTTAACGACTCGACCTTACAAGCTGCAGGTATTTACTACACCGTGTTGGCTCAAAAGCCTGATCTGTCTCATGAACTTTTGAGTGAGTTATTCTCGCTGGTTCAAACTAAAAACCCGCTGCAAGAAACGGATATCGATGCCTTTTTCAAAGAACACAACCTTTTGAAGCAAAAAGACATGACTCAAGATCAACAACAGCAATGGGCTAAGTTCATGGAAAATGCTGTTACTAAGACCGAGCAAGCATCGATTAGCAGCATTCCGAGCTTTATTATTAATGGGCGCTATATGGTGAAACTAAGAGGCCACCGCTCTATGGAAGAACTGCTGGAAACCATTCAATCCCTGAGCGAGCAATAGAGTCTCACTCTTTTCTGGCACCATTCGGAAAACCAAATAAAAAAGCCCGACAACAAGTAAGTTATCGGGCTTTCATCAATTACTTATCTATACCACTAAATTAACCGTGGCTAGTTCTACCTATGTTGTCATGGCTTAGCTCTTTGTTGAGCACCGCTTCGACGTGACCCGGAGAGCGTGTTGAGCCAGAAATCAGTCGGTACATCGCAGGGATTACGAACAGAGTTACCAGAGTCGCAAAGCCCATACCGAAGAAGATAACCGTACCCACTGCCACACGGCTTTCGTAACCCGCACCTGTTGAGGTAATCAATGGGATAGCACCTGCTAGCGTGGTAAATGCCGTCATCATGATTGGACGTAAACGTCGAGCTGAAGCATCAATGATCGCCTTTTCAAACTCAATACCGCGGTCACGCAGTTGGTTAGCAAACTCAACGATCAAGATACCGTTTTTGGTTACCATACCGATCAACATGATCATACCAATCTGGCTGTACACGTTGAGCCCTTGACTCATCAGCACTAAGCCCAAGAAGCCACCAAAGATACCCATAGGTACAGTGAACATTACCACTAGCGGGTTAATGAAGCTCTCGAACTGCGCCGCCAGTACCAAGTACGCCACCAACATCGCTAATGCAAACACCACTAAGATGCTCGATTGGTTCTCTTTGAAGTCTTTAGACTCACCAGAGTAGCTCACTGAGATATCACCCGGTAATTGTTCAATCGCTTGCTGATCAAGGAAATCTAACGCATCACCCAGTGTGTAACCTTCCATAAGGTTGGCTTTAATCGTTACCGATTTCTGCTTGTTGTAGTGTGATAAACGGATCGACGATGCAACTTCTTCAATATGCGTTAGCGTATCTAATGTCACCAACTCACCAGATTGAGTTCGCATGTAGATTTGGCTTAGGTCGTTCGCGTTGTTAAAGCTGTTTTCGTCACCACGAAGGTAAACGTCGTACTCCTGACCGCGCTCAACGAAGGTCGTTTCACTGCGACCGCCCAGCATGATTTCCAAGGTATCTGAGATATCAGAAACACTCACACCTAGCTCTGCAGCACGCTGCTTGTCTACAGTAACCAATAGCTCTGGCGTTTTCTCAGAGTAATCGATATCCGCACCTTCCATCATTGGTGAGTCTTCAGCCGCTTGCTTAAGAATTTCACCCCACTTCTGCAGTTCTGAGTAATCCGAACCACCTAGAACGAATTGTACAGGCTCGCTCGATCCGCCTTTAAAGCCAGGCATAAACGGGAATACACGAACATCGGGAATACCATTCAAAGATTTACGAACTTCGTTCAACGCCTCTTGTGCTGTAACGTCACGTTCATTCCAATCTTCTAGGATCATGATGACGAAACCTGTTTGGTCGCCGGCATTACCGCCGAATGCTGGTGATTGAATACTGAATGACTTCAAGAAGCCTTGACCAAGCAATGGCATTAGACGTTCTTCAACAATGTCCATGTTGGCAGACATGCGGTTGTAACTGGTTGCATCAGCGCCACGAACAAACGCAAAGATAACACCACGGTCTTCTTGCGGAGTAAGCTGCGCTGGCACTTGTTGCATCAAACCATAGCTACCACCCAAACATGCGATAATGATGATTGGAGCAGCCCAACGCCAATTTAACGCGCGGCGTAATACCGAGCGGTATCCAGACTCTAATTTACCAAATACACGTTCAACAAACAGATTAAAGCGGTTTGGTTTCACGTTCGCTTTTAGGATCTTACTGCCTAGCACTGGCGTTAGCGTCAATGCAACTAGCGACGAGAAGATCACCGACATAGCAAGCAATACCGAGAACTCGGTAAACAGCAGACCAACCATGCCGTCCATGAACGAGATTGGTAGGAATACCATAACCAATACAAGCGTTGTTGCGATTACCGCAAATCCTACTTCACGCGTACCTTTATAGGCTGCAAGCAGTGGTGACTCACCACGTTCAATGTGGTGGAAAATGTTCTCAACCACCACAATCGCATCATCTACCACCAAACCAATCGACAGGATAAGTGCCATCAAGGTAATCAGGTTAATAGAGAAGCCAAAGTAGTACGCCGCAATAAACGACGAGATCAGAGATACAGGTACAGTTACCGCTGGAATAAGTGTTGCACGTGCTTGACCAATAAAGATGTAAAGCACAAGGATAACCAAGCCACCCGTAATAAAGAGTGTGCTGTAAACTTCTGAGATTGAACGGTCGATGAACACGGTCGAGTCATAGTCGACAGCCAAGCGAGTACCATCTGGCAAGAACTTTTGAATTGCTTCGACTTCTTTATGGACTAAGTCAGCCACCTCAAGTGGGTTCGCATCTGACTGAGGCACAATCCCCATACTGACGTTAACAACGCCGTCACTCTTAAAGGTCGAGTTCTCGTTTTCTGCGCCAATGTAAACATCCGCTACGTCTTTCAAGTAGATAGGTGTGTTATCAGAAGCACGTTTAACGACTAGGTATTCGAAGTCTTTCGCTTCAGTGTAAGAACGAGCGGTACGAACCGACATAACAATCGCATCGTTACGCACTTCACCACCCGGGCTTTCAATGTTCTCATTGTTCAACGCAGAAGTGATGTCCGAGGTAGTAACACCGCGACCCGCCATCTGAGCTGGTTTCAGCTTGACGTACATTACTTTGTACAAGCCACCGGAGATATCCACCGAGCTCACACCAGAAATCAAACTAAAGCGGTCGATCAACACACGTTCTGTGTAGTCGGTTAACTGCGTTCGGTCCATCTCAGTCGAGCTTAAGTTGATGTAGACCGAGGCTTCACCACTACCGTTGTTCTTATAAACAATCGGGTCGTCGGCTTCATCGGGCAATGAACGCTGCGCACGAGCTACAGCATCACGAACGTCACTAACGCCGGTATTAAGGTCGTAACCAAGCTCAAAAGTAATCGTGATACGCGACATACCGTTACGTGTTGTGGATTCGATCTCATCGATACCACTGATGCCGGATAACTGGTCTTCAAGATTGGAGGTTATTTGGCTTTCAATAATGGTGGCGGACGCACCTTCATAGCGAGTACTGATCGATACCACCGGGCTTTCAATGTCTGGCATCTCACGAACCGCGAGCTTATTGAAAGAGACAATACCAAACACAACCAATAGTAGGCTCAATACGACAGCCGCTACTGGTCTCTTTACAGAAACATCAGATAACAACATTAGTTAGCGCCTTCTTGTGCTTTGTTATCGCTCAATGCATCAGCTGGATGATTAACAGCGAGCTCTTGAACCAACACGCCATCACGCATATTTACGATCCCTTGCACTACGATCTTCTGACCAATCTCGATACCTTTGTCGATCACGACTTCGTTATCAATACGTGCCCCAAGGAAGACTTCTGTACGAGTTGCTTTATTATCTTCATCGATAACATAAACGAAACGCTTCGTACCTGAGTACTCAAGCGCTTGAACTGGAATAATAGGAGCTTCTACTGGCGGGAAGTCCATATCAGCGGCCACTAACATGCCCGGCTTTAGATAATCATTATTGTTGTCGAAGTGAATTCGAACTCGAAGGTTCAAAGTTTCAGCGTTAATACGAGAATCAATACCGACGACTGTGCCAGTAAACTGAGTATCACCCCATGCGCTGGTGCGAGCTGTTACTTTCATACCTTTAGATAGTTTAGAAAGGTATCGCTCCGGGATCTGAAGGTCTAACTGCATTACTGACAGGTCATCAAGGGTTACCAGTTCAGTACCTGCAGTTACCATTTTGCCACGGCTAAAGTCGATAAAACCAACAGTACCCGAGAATGGCGCGCTGATGTGCAGATCTTTCAGGTTAGCATTTGCAGCGGCTAAACGAGCATTAGCGATCTCTACATTGGTTTTCTGAGCATCAATTTCAGTTTGCGTAATCGCGTTACGTTTCACTAGGCGTTGAAATTCCGCTAGCTTACGTTGCTCATCTTTTAGGTACGCCTGCGCTTCTGCTACTGCAGCTTTTGCTTTGTCGTCATCTAATTGAATCAACATCTGCCCTTTAGTGACATCTTGATTAGCTTTGATGTTGATAGAGTCCACTCTGCCAGCCACTTCAGAGGTGATCATTACAGATTGCTCGGCTTCTAACTTACCGACCAACGAAAGAGATTGGCTAACTTGGTGAATATCGACCTGCTCAGTAACAACAGTGACAGTGCTAGGGCCCATGCGCTTTGCAAGTACGGCTGGAGACGCCATAAGAATAGACAAGCTAAGCAGGGTTAAAACAGATTTATGCTTCATAATAATGGTCTGCAAGTAAGTTTGTACCAATCACAATAAGTAAACGGTCAGAAATAGCGCAGGAAAAAGGCTTGAGAACAAGGAAGAGTTTTCGATAAGTAGTTATTCTACAATCAAAAATTCTAACGCCGTTATCGAGCTTTTTAACAAGCTAGGATGACATGTTATTTACTACGATTGGTATTATTATCTATAAATGAAATTAACCGTATTCTATCAACTGATGAATGCTGTAACGTCAAGAAGTGTAAATCTAGGTTAAATTCCATTTACGTTTCTTAGCGAATTACACAAATCAAACACCGTACAGAAAGCCAGTTACCTCAAGGTGTTACCTATTAATACGTAAACCTTAGTACAGATGTTCACTTCCCGAGCAATATGCGTACTTTTCGCCATCTTTGCCCAAAAAGGCAGCATTCAACACAAAACCATAAGAAAAACTCTTTACAGGTTTAACGTGTTTGCTATGATGCGCTCCGCACTTGAGAGATGCGTTGGGAAAAACATCTCTTTAGCCTATCCATTATGAGTTAGGAAAAACACCCTGGAGGGGTTCCCGAGTGGCCAAAGGGAGCAGACTGTAAATCTGCCGGCACTGCCTTCGATGGTTCGAATCCGTCTCCCTCCACCATATTTCTTCTTATCTCCTTTAAGAGTTAAGAGAACAACCTGATTGATGGGCTTATGGGAAAACATCAATTTAGGCTTACTTTGTGAAAAGTAAGACACACCCTGGAGGGGTTCCCGAGTGGCCAAAGGGAGCAGACTGTAAATCTGCCGGCACTGCCTTCGATGGTTCGAATCCGTCTCCCT
>NZ_VTXF01000024.1:0-84495 GCF_013114585.1 Vibrio sp. 99K-1 | reverse complement strand
GCGTTGGTAGGGTTACCTTCGATTTGAATTGCAAATTTAAGCTGTTTTTGCATAACCCCTTGTTATAAATGCTAATTAAAGTAACATTTTTACCGGGTATAATGGATCATTTACTCCAATAACTAATAATAAATATACAGAATTAAGTTCTACAAAATTAAAGGGAATCCAATGTTTAAGGTAGTTAGTTTATTTTTATCGATTTCAATTTTTTCAGTTGCTCAAGCCAATGAAACAGTAGAGTTTGAAACGGCTCAAGAGTTGTTGACTGTAATGGAAGTTGATAAGCAAATGTTAGGTGGCTTTGAGGCTATGTTGCCAATCGTTAATCAGTTAGCTAATAAACTCAAGCTGAACGCTCAAGAGACAGAAGAGCTTAAAGGGATTTACAGGGACTGGTTTGACAACGATATTGATCGAGTAAAAATGCGAACTGAAATAGCGAACCTTTATTCAAGACAATTCACGATGTCAGAAATGAAACAGATAATAGATTTTTATGGTACACCTATTGGAAAGAAACTTATTCAACAGTCGCCGGAGCTTACAAAGCTTGGAGCGCAAATTGGTATGGCTGAAGCTCAAAATAAGCAACATTTGCTAGTTGAAAAACTGACTCCTTTTATGGACGAGCATAGCAGCAAGTGATTAATTTCTAGATCACTGTTAGACCTGATATGGAGCAGCTATAACTGAAGCCTAGAATATGACCTCTTATCGGCTATTTGCTCGTATCAAGTAAAAACCAAGTTGCTCTCGAATAGGCTGATGAAGTGAGTCGCTGATACAAATTTCTTTTGCTTGAATCGTAATACATGGCATTTTTCCGTACATTACGACAAGCATATGATGTGTATGTGGACGTTCGGTGTGGAGCAGTATTGATTCTCCCACCGGACGTCAGTTTCATGGAGGAAACATGACAAGAGACCAACTATTGGAAAAGGCACTTTATAGCAGTGCTAGCATCCATCAACCTCATTCTCTAAAAGCTTATTTGTCTGCGAATTATCTAAATGGGTATTTCGCGAAATCAGACAATGTCTGGCTTAAAACGAGTGAGCTAATAAACCAAACCGAGATTGAGGTTTTAGGCGAGTATTCTGCAACGGTGCTAGCGCCAAAGTTTACGGATTTTCGTATTCATAGGATATTGGAAAGTGGGGTATACCCAGCGGCGTATGTTGCTTTAATGCAGTGGCATGAGAATAAGGGCTTTCAAGATATCTTCTCGCATTACGTTTCGCAGGCTTCTCAAATAAGTGAATATCTTTCCCACAATGTGACTATCTTATTGGCGCTTAATCGTGTTTACCGTGAGTTAGAGCCGTCTCAGATTCCAGCGTTCCTTAACCGCTTCACTGAATTTGTCACATCGACCCGTTCTGATGGCTACCAAAGCATTGATACAAGTGAAGTCGTAGAGCTGAAGAGCGTAGTACTAGCATGCTTAAAACAGTTTGGTTTCTTTGGGCACAACCTCATTACGCTTACGTGGATATTGCGTTGCAAGGAAGAGCTGTCGAAGGAGCAATATGACGCAATGCTTTTTAATCTCTATCGACAGGCCAATAGCCCATTAGAAGATCCAGACGATGAGATTGATCAAGCTATCTTAGCGCAGTGTCAAAGCTCAGATAATTCAGATGAGTTCTATAACAATGTCCACCGATTAGTTTTTAAGTATACGTCGAATCTGCACCAGATAACCCTAGCGGATGCATTGTGTTTTCTTCGCGTAAGATTCCCTGAACAAGCAGCAGAGCTAAAATGTGTCGCAGAGTATCAGTGTCGTTTATTAGAAAGGTTTATTTAATTAAGGTGTTGCAGCTAAAATTTTGCAACGTCAGCAATCTAGGAGGGGACATGAAAAAGCTATTTATTGGCTTATTTTTACTGGTTTCGACGAGTGTAATAGCATCTGAAAACGTTGCGGAAATGTCGATTAAAAATGGCTATGTTGAACCTTTCCAAATGTTCGATAATGTTTATTACGTTGGTGATAGGTGGGTGTCGTCTTATGCGGTAGAGACTTCAAAGGGATTAGTTCTGATTGATACACTCGATTTCCCTTATTCGCTATGGATACCAATTAATCTAGAAAAGCTTGGATTACAAGATAAGGCAATCACGCATATTTTGGTCACTCACGGCCATTCTGATCATGCTGGTGGAGCGCAATATCTTCAGTCTGAATATGGCTCAAAAGTTGTGATGACGCAGAAGGGCTACGAATTAGCCATTGCTCAAGCCAATAAAAGCAGCGGTAAGAATACCTTTTTGCCTCCCCAAGTAGAGTTATTTGTGCAAGACAGTAGCAGCCTTAGCGTTGGTGAAGACGAGTTTAAGTTTTACCTTACACCCGGCCACACGGAAGGGGACTATTCAATAGATCTTATGGTGAAGGACAAGGGTATATCGTATCGCGCATTTGTTGTTGGCGGACACAGTATAAATGCACGAGATCCAAAGCTAGCGAAGCAGTTCTTCGAGAGCATGGATAGAGTCCGAGAGATCGCTTTGCAGCCGCCTGTAGTGAGTGTGAATTTGTCTAACCATCCACATAAGAATCATTTATTCGCTAATCGTGAGAAACGAAATGTCGATGATTCGAATAACCCGTTCATTAGCGAGAGCAACTTCTTTAGCTTCATAGAGCAGCAAGAGGCTTTAGCGAAAGAGAAGCTTAGCCAAGCGGAATTTCGGGTTAGCTCGGAAGCTTCATCCCCAGAGGCGCAGTAGGTCATTTGCCGCTGTCTGAATATCTTGTCTAAGTTGAACTTTGTGTTCATATCTTAATAGGTTAAGTTTATTGTCTGTGTCGTACCATTTGTTTAGTCGGCGCAGTATTCTTTCTCGAAAACAGGAGATTTCATGGCTGACAACGCAGTAGAGCAAGCAATCGAAAACATCCGATTGAAATCAAAAGGTACTGATTGTTTAACGAATTGCTCGGTGACGATCAACTTCCATCCCGATCGTTATACGTCTGGCAATAAACCTTTGCTCGAAGCGATTGCTGAAGATGGTTGTTTGAAGTCTCAATTTGAAACTGGCACCAGTAATGGTGGTATGACGGCTTACCCCGGTGGTGATCGTTGGCATTGGGAAAAGCGTGTGTTCGACGGCGCGTATGATGATGCTCCGAACACGCTTAGGCCGAAGTATGGTGCACTGAACTACCGTAATTATGATACTGGCGCTTCACCTCGTTTTGGATCTTGTTATTTCCAACTAAAAGCGGAGACCTTGGCACGAACTACGTTCTGTTATCCAGACAGCTTCTTTGAGCCAGAAGACTTCGCAATTTCTAATCGCGTAAAAGCGCTGATTGATAAGGCATCGTCATCGGATGTCGATTTGCTTGATGATTATATCGAGGCGCATGTTCATGGGGTTATCTCTCTGAAAGGCGATATTGAATGCCTTGTATTAGACCCTATTTACCGCTCGACGATTATTGAAGAACACGCGGTGAAATTGGGCGTTCCGATAAAGTGGCACAATGGATACGAGTTAAGCCTAGAAGAGATGAGCCGCTACCCAGATTATCGCGGCCAGTCGTTTATCGAACTCGCAAAAAAGTTAGCGGAGAACGGCAAGATCAATGCGAAAATACTGGGGCTAGCCGTGACAGAGCAAGGTTATGACCAACAAGACGTAAAGAAGGTTTGGCATTACTTGGCTCGGTTTGGTTATAAGTCAGAATAAGCTTCTCGAATAGCAAGAGTAGATTGAATTGGGAGGTTGTTAATCGTACCTTCCAGTATTTAGCGGAAACCCGCAAGCAAAAACTATAGTCGGTAGGATTTTAAATGAGTGAGATTGCTCGCTTTATCTCTGGAGAAGTGCCAGACAAATTTGGTCGTAATATTGAACAGTTGTTAGCTTACAATCACTTCTGGTTGGAACACGACCATAAGTATATTCAAGTGTTTTTCCCAATAGATGAAAGGACCAAGTTCAATCAACATGCACCGTTGGTTACTCAAGAAGATAGGACTATCTTTGCTAACTCAGAAGAGCTTCGCACTGCTCATCTACAAGTGCTTGACCTGATGCTTGAGTTTTGGAGAATGCAGCGAGATGGAAGTGAGATATCGTCATTGTTGCCACTTAGCCCTGCCAACCATGTATGGTTGAAGAATTACGACCATAACCAGCTTCGACTAACGCGAGCCATTCGCAGTTTATACTTGTTAGGCAATGAAGAGGTTGCAACCAACTTATGTGACTTCTTGATCGCAGCGGCCAATGATACGGGTTCTGTCTCTGATAAAACGGTGCAATATTGGCGTAATGCCTTGGAAGGTTAGTTTTTCTGTTCAGAGCTTTCGGAACTGAACATAATTGATTCCCAATGCGCGGCATTCTCGTGCGATGCCGCTTTCTCTATATTCAACATTTGAATGCAATTTGTGGTATACATCAAAGTTGATATCATCTCGGTTAACTTATTATTTTTCATTATGTTAGGGTGCTTCTAGTTTTTTAAGAAGGCGACTAGATTATGAAAAAGGGATTTGTCATCGCTGTATCAATTGGCTTTGTTGTCTTCTTCCTCGTTGGCCGCGAACTTCAATGGTTCGGGTCCAGTAATTCTGAGTCATTTCCTAAACTGCCGAATAGCCCTCAATTTGTACCATCTACTGACTTTGACGGTGAGTGGCTAGGTCGCCGTGTTAACACCACTGGCAATAATATGTGTGAGCGAACAACCATCACAGGAAACATTCGTGAAGGTAAAGCCACTTTGAGGCTTACCTACAACGGAACAGCATTAGAGGGTTGGGTTTCAGAAAGCGGTGAATTACGGTTATATGCGAAACATCGTCAATGGGACTATCGCTTTTCAGCAACAGGCAGCGACATGCGGTTTGATGGTCGTTGGTATTTAACCAATGGCCCGTGCCAAGGGACTTGGTTTATAGAAAAGGTCGATGCTAAGTCCTAATCGCGAATCAGTGAGAACCGAAAGGGTATTAAATGAAAATTAGAACTGCAGAGTTGTCCGATATAGCCGCAATTACTTGCATCTTCAATTTCTATATTGAGAATACTAACGCGCGCTTTGAAGAAGAGAAGTTTTCGTTGGAAAATCGACAGCAATGGTTCTCTCAATTTTCGAGTGATAGTAAATATCAACTTTATGTCGCAACCGAAAACGACTCGCTACTTGGTTTCGCATGCTCTCAACCGTACAGAGCAACATCAGCATTTGAAGATACAGCCGAAGTCACAATTTATTTAGCTGAAGATGCAAAAGGTAAAGGGATAGGCTCTAAGTTGTATTCTCAGCTCTTCGCATCAATCATTGATTTCGGTGTTCATCGCGTCCTTTCCGGTGTGGCATTACCCAATGAGGCATCGATCGCACTACATAAGCATTTTGGCTTTCGAGAAGTTGGTGTGTTCAATGAATATGCAAAGAAAAATGGCAAATACATCAGTTCAATGTGGTTGGAAAAGGCTTTAGATGCGGATATTCCCCTTAAATCCTCTTAACGTTCTTGATTCAATACTTATAACATTTTTTGATGCAGTATTAGGAAGCAACTTGAAAACAAAGGACACAATATGGAAGTAAAGTTGGTCAAAGGTTCAGACCCTAAGTTCGCTGAATCGATCACCAAAACGAATATGGCGCCTTACTACGATACGCGCGGGATCGTTTGGGGTCATGAGCAGTTTTTACGCAGTTGGGACGAGTTAGATAACTATGAAGTTTATGTAGGTGATATGCGTATTGGTGTTGTCCGCTTTAGTTATACCAGTGACATCACGTTCCTTCGAGATTTACAGATATTAGCCGAATACCAAGGTAAAGGTTTTGGCTCTAAGTGTTTGGATTTAGTGATTGCACATGCGAGCAGTCAGGCATCGAATCAGTTAGTGCTGCGTGTATTCAGTGAGAACCCTGCGATTAAGCTTTACCAATCAAAAGGTTTTACAAAAATTTCTGAAGTGAAGGGGCTTGTTGAAATGGAGCTGCAATTAACTGGACTATAAAGGAAACGAAATGGTTGAACGTATAAATTATCAAGGCTTGCCATCAATTGCTGGGCCTTATGTTCACGCGACAAAGCACAACGGTACGCTCTATGTCTCTGGTTTGACTGCTTACGGCACAAGTTCACAGGATCAAGGAATTGGTGAGCAGACGAACGAGATACTTAGTCAGATCAAGCAAATACTAGAGCATGAACAGCGAGCAGTCAGTGATCTTATTAAGCTGACGATCTTTATCTGTGATATGTCTGAACTAGGCAGTCTTCGAGAATTATTGTTCGACTTTTATGGAGAGTATCTTCCAGCTTGTTCTCTAGTCGAGGTATCTAAATTGATTCACCCTGATTTAAAGGTTGAAATTGAAATAACGGCAGCACTCTAAGCAGACATATCAATATAAACGTAACGGTCACACCTCTAATCACCTTCATGATCGCGAGAAATCTATGAACAGCCGTATCAAGTTGAATTATATTAAGTATGCATTTTTCGAGTTGTTATTCGTAGCTGCTCTAGTGGCGCTGGTGTATTGGTTATCCGGCGGGGATAATCAAACCTTGCGGACCACTGGGTTGATATTCCCTGTTGCTGTAGCGATAAAGACGGTAGGGCTTTGGTGGAAGCTCCACAACATTTCATTCGAAATCTCCAACGGTTATGTTCTTTTCGACGGCTACGCTTGCGATATCAAGTTACAGGGAAGTATTCTTCCTTTTGGTATTGGCTCATTTATCAAGCTTTCCTACACAAAAGGTGCGATGCAAAAACGTAACATCTACCTTCCGAAAGGCGCAATGAACAAAGAAGAGTGGACCCGTGTGTTAGCGTGTCGAAGATAGTTCTATTGCTTTAGTTTGTGTTGTGCGTCAGTTTGTATTTCAGATTTAGTTCGTGTGCTAGTATCGCCTTTTTTGCATCGAGCTAATTTATGACCAACGACCATTTCAAAGGCAAATATGAGGTTGAGCTGAAGTATCGACTTAGTTCTAAGTCTGAGTTCTTGAAAACTTTGAGCCTAATGCCTCATCAAGTAATGCTGCAAGACAATCAGGAATGTGATTGGTATTTCGATAGCCCTGATAGAAGCTTACAGGCTCAGAACAAAAGCTTGTGTATTCGCACTATGGAGCCCTCAGGAATTAAGCTATGGATCGTAAAAGGCCCAGAGTCTGACCGATGTGAAGCGACAAATATCACCGACGCGTCGAATGCTAAGAGTATGCTAGAGAACTTGGGATACGAAGTGATTCTTAAAGCGCAGAAAACTCGCAGTATCTACTTTGTTGGAGAATTCCATATCACGGTCGATTGTCTTGCGGGTATCGGTGATTTTGCCGAATTTGCAATTATGACGGACGATGAATCTAAGTTGTCTGTGTATAAAAGTGATCTTGAGTTGTTAGCCAATAAATTTGGGTTGACTGAATCGGCACTGCAAACTCAGTCTTACAAACAGATGTTCGAAGAAATGAACGCATAGCACAGCGCTTAAGCGTCAAGGAGAGTTATGGACACCATTATCAAACAAGCCATCGAGTTGCGAAAAGAAGAAAAGTACCAAGCGTCGCGTGACTTACTGGCAACGCTACTCACTGATGAAAACTATGCAGCAAAGGCGCACTTGCAGATAGCTTGGTCTTACGACAACCAAGGTCAAGAACAGCAGGCGATTGAGCATTATGTTTTGTCTTTGCAAGGGAGGCTTTCTTCGGTAGAGCGCTTTGATGCGTTGTTTGGCTTAGCAAGCACTTACCGAAGCCTAGGTCAGTATACTGAGGCTTTAAGCTATTTCGAACAGACTATGTCTGAGTATCCTGATTCCCTTGAAGTTCAGCCGTTCTACGCAATGTGTTTGTACAACTTAGGTCGACATAAAGAGGCGACGTCTCTGTTGCTTGAGTTGCTGGTTTCTACGACCAATAGTGAGGCGATCAAAGAGTACCAACGAGCGATCTCCTTATACGCTCAAGATTTAGATAAAACTTGGTAAGCTGCTGACAATAAAGCTCATCTGTTTGCTTAAAATCGATGAGCTTAGCCTTGCTTTACTTTCTTTGGACGAAACTTTCTGCCGTCCATAATATTCAAAGACATCAGTGTTAGATTGGTCGCACCAGCTATCAGTTCTAAAACCTGAACACCATAAAACACTGAGTCGAACTCTCCTAAACTTGCCCATTGATTCAAAAAGTACGCGGCTGGAATCAAAATAACGATCCCGTTGAACGCGATAATTGGCATGCGTTTACTTTTACGTTCAACTATTTTCCCTTTACGTTGTTTTGCCATAGATGCACCGGTCGCACCAGTGATAGCAATGGCAGGGACAAGAACAAACAAGCCCGGAAAAACGATCATCGATTTGACTAGTTTCACTGATTCCAAAGTACCAAACAGCTCTACAAGTAGTGTGCTGGTAAAGAATGTAGCGACACACAGTGTTGCTGTTAATGCCGCTATTCTGTGAATTATTGGTTTCATATCATTTGCGCCTTTATTTTGGTAACATGTTGTCAATTTGGTTTGAGTCTAATTTAATGACAGCATATTGTCAAAGTGAGTGTTATGGATACGAATGGAGAAGTTTTCACAAAGATCGCACTAGAGATCTTTAAGGTCAGTGGTCTATTGAATGCTGAGGGTGACAAATTAACCGAAGAATTCGGGTTAAGCAGTGCCAGATGGAAAGTGATGGGGGCGATCGAAAAGTCCGATGAGCTGGTCACGGTTTCTCAAATTGCTCGTATTATGGGGCAAAGCAGACAAGCGACACAGCGTGTTACCGACATCATGGTGAAAGATGGCCTGCTAACTTGGCTTGATAACCCGAATCACAAAAAAGCAAAGTTGGTTAACATGACTGAAAAGGGCAAGGAAGCGTATTCGCTATTAGATAAAAAACAGGAAGTATGGGCAGAAAGTGGCGCAGAAGGCATTGAAAGAGACGAGCTGGATAAGGCACTAATTACTCTGAAGAAGATGGCTACCTTCTTAGATAGATAAGAGTTTGATAGATAAGAGATTAGATAAATGGAGAGTGGCAGTTGAGAAGAATACAGAAGCCTAAGCACCATTCGATACTTAGGCTTCAAGATTTAGCTTTTCTATTTAGATTAGTCGTTAAGCTGAAAGCTCTTTACGAACTATCTCTGCGCCAGCACTTAGCGCATTGAGCTTCGCTGAGGCAATTTCGCGAGTTAGGGGAGCCATGCCACAGTTGGTGCAAGGGTAGAGCTTGTCTGCATCAACATACTTAAGTGTTTCTCTTAGAGTGCTCGCTACTTCTTCCGGTGTTTCAATCGAATCGGTTGCAACATCGATCGCACCGACCATGACTTTCTTGCCTCGCACTAGTTCAAGCAGCTCAAGAGGTACATGAGAGTTGTGACACTCTAAAGAGATAATATCGATATTTGATTGCTGCAGCTTAGGAAATACCTCTTCGTATTGGCGCCACTCAGTGCCTAATGTCTTCTTCCAATCTGTGTTTGCTTTGATTCCGTAGCCATAGCAAATGTGTACTGCGGTTTCGCATTTAAGCCCTTCAATGGCCCTTTCTAAACAAGCGATACCCCAATCATTCACTTCATCAAAGAACACGTTAAATGCAGGCTCATCGAACTGAATAATATCAACGCCTGCAGCTTCTAATTCTTTGGCTTCTTCGTTGAGGATCTTTGCAAATTCCCACGCCAGTTTTTCACGGCTTTGGTAATGTGCATCGTAAAGTGTATCTATCATGGTCATAGGACCCGGCAGAGCCCATTTGATCGGTTGGTCGGTTTGCTGACGTAAGAATTTCGCATCTTCAACAAACACGGATTTCTGACGAGAAACTGGGCCAACCACTGTCGGTACACTTGCATCATAACGATCTCGGATCTTAACGGTTTCACGCTTTTCAAAATCAACACCATTCAAGTGTTCAATGAAGGTCGTTACAAAGTGTTGGCGGGTTTGTTCGCCATCACTCACGATATCGATGCCTGCTTGCTGTTGTTCATGCAGAGACACACGCAGCGCATCTTGTTTGCCGTCTGTGAGTTCATCGCCTTCCAGTTTCCATGGAGACCAAAGTGTTTCTGGCTGTGCTAGCCAAGACGGCTTAGGCAAGCTGCCTGCTGTTGAAGTCGGTAATAGTGTTTTCATAATAATTCTGCCTGTCCTTAGATTCCAAAAGTGGAGCGTATGTTTCCTATTGCGAGTAAAATCGAACGATTACAGCGCGTAGTTGGCAGACCAGTTTTCTAGTACCGACTGGTATGGCTTAATGAAGTTTTCTTCTGCGAACTTACCTTGTTCAACAGCTAGCTTGCTTCGTTCTTCACGGTCATACACGATTTGAGTCAGTGAGTGATCCAAGTTTTTCAAGTTTGGTTGGTAACAGTTACCTGCAACAGCATTCGCGTTGTAGATTTCAGGGCGGTAGATTTTCTGGAACGTACCCATGGTACTGATGGTGCTTATAAGCTCTAGGTTAGAGTAATCGTTCAGCAGATCACCAAAGAAATAGAAAGCCAGAGGAGCAACACTATTTGGCGGCATGAAATAACGAACCTGTAATCCCATCTTCTTGAAATATTGTTCAGTTAAAGAAGACTCGTTAGGTTGGTATTCAAAGCCTAATACAGGGTGTTGATTTTCAGTTCGGTAATAGGTTTTATTATCTGAAACACTCAAACAAATAACAGGTGGTTTCTTAAAGTTCTCTTTGTACGCTTGAGAGTTAACGAAATATTTAAACAGCTTGCCGTGCAAATCACCAAAATCGGCTGGAATACTGAATTTATCTTGGCCTTTATTGTGATCTAAAAGTAATACGCTGAAATCATAATCTCGAACATAAGAAGAGAAGTTATTCCCGATAATACCTTCAATGCGCTCATTCGTTTTGTGGTCCAGAATATTGGTTTTTAGCACTTCAATTGAAGGGAATGCTTCGCCGTTGCTTTCAATGTCCATATCAACAGAAATGATTTCAAGCTCAACAGAGTAGCGGTCGCCCTTAGGGTTATCCCAATGAGCTAAGGCATTGAAGCTATTATCAATCATCTGTAAAGCGTTACGTAAGTTCGCTTGGCGGCTTTCACCGCGAGCCAAGTTAGCAAAGTTTGTTGTGATACGTGTACTGTCTGCGGGTGTGTAGTTTTCGTCGAGGCTGATGCTCTTAATCGTAAAATTAAATTCGTTATTCATACTGTTCTGACTTCCCAATTCGTTGTCTGACTTTCTCTCGGTCTTTTATATCAGTGCGTTATTTTCGCTTGTGACCATATTAAGAGTGCTGGCTATATTCTTTAAATATGTCGCATTAAGTTAATCGCTTAATATTTTTATACTTGGAAGGTGGGAGGATTAACAATGGTAATACTTCACAATCAACATGAGGAATATTCATGATCTATCTGTTTGAAAATCAAAGCTGGTGTCAGTTATATTAATTATCTTGATGGAAATATAACCACATTAATTGTGTGTTATTTAAGACAATTAATTTAATTAAGAGATGGATGAAATGAGTGAATTGCTGTTGTTGATTTTCTACTGTGCGTTATTAGGCAGTGGTGTTGGGTTTCTAGCCGGTTTGTTAGGCATTGGCGGAGGGCTGATCATTGTGCCGGTGCTAAGCAGCATTTTACTGTATTTAGACGTTCTACCGTCCGACCAAGTTGTTGTTGCTGCAATTGCCACTTCGCTGGCCTCGATTCTATTTACTTCAACTTCTTCTGCGCTAGCTCATCATAAGAATGGAAATGTGCCTTGGAATATTGCGCCTTGGATCATGCTTGGTGTTGCTCTGGGCGCACTGATTAGTGGTTTTATGGCGGCTCTGTTGCCCGAGAAAGTTGTTCGTATTGTGTTTGCCGTGAGCGTGGTTCTTATTGCGATCAAGATGTTCTTAAGCAGCAAAAATGACGCACCTAAGGAACGAAAGCTACCGAATAAAGGTGTATTAACGGTTCTGACGACCATTACTGGCGGCTTGTCTGCAATGATAGGGATTGGTGGCGGTGCATTGCTGGTCCCGCTATTAACGTTCTTTTCGGTCGATATGAAAAAGGCGATCGGTTGTGCGTCTGCGTGTGGCATTGTGATCGCGCTATTTGGCTCAATCGGCTACATCGCATCGGGCAGCAGCCACTTTGCGCTAACCGACGGTTTTGCTGGCTTTGTTTATCTGCCTGCGCTGCTGGGTATTGTGTGCACGTCTTGGTTCACCGCACCTTTAGGTGCAAAAGCAACAAACCATTTACCCGTTCCAACCATCAAGAAGATCTTCTCAGTACTGTTGGTTGTTATCGCGGCAAGTATGGTGGCTCGTTAATTGAAGATCGTTCAAGTATCAATATATAGAGCAAAACCGAATAAATTGATCAACCACCAATAATGAGAAAAGGGCATTTTCATAACTGCTCTTTTTTTGTTTATCGGTCTATGCTTATACAGCTATGTACATGAGTATATTGATAAAATCATTTGGTTATGACAATCCACTGCTATAGCTAAATGTACTTGTTCAGTTCAAGGGAATGCTAAAAGTGGGTGATTTATGGATCCGTTAACGCAGGGCGTGCTAGGCGCTTCTTTGTCACAATCGGCGAGTAAAAAACAACATTTGGTTGTTGCTGGGGTATTAGGTTTGCTCTCCGGGTTGGCACCAGATTTAGATGCATTGATTAAGTCTCAAAGTGACCCTTTATTGGCTTTGGAATTTCATCGACAATTTACCCACTCACTGTTCTTTATTCCCATTGGCAGTTTGATCTGTGCCTTGGTTCTACATCATCTGATTGCAAAAAGATGTGGGCTTTCTTTTAAACAAAATTGGCTGTTTTGTGCATTGGGATACGGTACTCATGCACTGTTAGATGCTTGTACCACTTATGGCACTCAACTGTTCTGGCCGTTCACCAACGAACGTTATGCTTGGAATACCATTTCGATTATCGACCCTGTCTATACCATTCCTATCTTAATATTGTTGGTGTTGGCGACATGGAAGCGAGCCCCTTGGTTAGCGCGTATTGCGTTTCTGTGGGCTTTGATTTATCCGACGTTAGGCATGATACAAAGGGATAGAGCAGAAGCGATAGGATGGCAATTAGCGCAAGAACGCCAACATACTCCTATTCGGTTAGAAGCCAAGCCGAGCTTTGCGAATATCTTAGTGTGGAAAGTGGTGTACGAAACAGAATCTCGATACTACGTAGATGCTGTTCGAGTCGGCACCTCCGTTAAAACTTATCCTGGAGACTCTATTGCGAAACTGAATGTGAGTCAGGATTTCCCGTGGCTCGATCCTAATTCACAGCAAGCAAAAGACATTGAACGCTTCCGTTGGTTCTCGAATGGTTATATTGCTCAGGATCCAACAGACGCTCTACGCATTATCGATGTCCGATATTCAATTGTACCTAATCAAATGAAAGCACTATGGAGCATCAAACTATCAAAAGCTGTTGATGCAAATACGTATGTAAAATACGAAACGCACAGAGACAACACGCCAGAGTCGAGACAGATCTTCTTCGGTATGCTCAATGGCGATAAATGATCTAGTTTTGAAAAGTAAAAAGGCTGAGTCAGATAATCTGCTCAGCCTTTTTATTCGTTTATGACTTAGCTACTGATAATTTTAGAGTTAATACGACCTAAAATTAGTTCTTGAGTATCAATATTCACGATACTCAAATTAATAGAAGCAGAAAGACTTGTTTCCATTGTTGGCAATTTTCTAGGTTGTTAGGATATAGGTGCCCCATTACGAAGGAGCTTTTATTGATGTAATGGGGATACTTATCATTGGCTTCAAAGTTATTCTTAAACGATACTGTAGTAAGTTGAAATATTAAGGCACTGAGTTGTTCCAATAAAAATGAAGAAAAAATACACGCGTATATCGTTAAGGACAGTGTTAGGGGGGATGTTTGTCTTTTGCACTCTCGTGACGGCCAGTGTTGCTATCCTCTTGCAATACCATTTTGCGAAAAAAACAGAGCTACAACACACCCTTACTCAATATCAAACTATTGCAACTGGCGTATCCAGCCACTTATCTAGTCTTCAAAATTTAGCTGACAACGTAACGCGGAGAGGCGCGCAATTGGTATCTCTGATCGGCGTGGATACACCGGAAGAGAGTGTCATTGTCCCTTTGTCTCAATTGCTAGTGAGAGAACCTAGCATCCACAGTATTTTTGTGGCTAAAGAAAATAACGATTTCTTCCAACTGATTAATCTTTCTTCTAAGGAAATTCGTTCACGTGTGCAGGCAAAACCCGGCGATAAGTGGTTGCTCATAGTTCACCGCGGAGTAAATCGAGAACGTAGTAAGGTGAGTATTTATTACGATGAGAATTTTATTTCACGACATATTTCAAATGAGTTCAGTAATTTTATCCCCACCCAGCGCAGTTGGTTTGAAAATGCTGAATATGATGAAACTTACAACACATCGCCTTACTTGTTTAATACGCTAAAAGTCTCAGGTGAAACTTTTTCGATCAAAGTGCCGGGTTCAAAAACTGTGGTGGGTGTGGATATCCTTCTTTCCTCTTTAGAAGCGCAATTGACTAATCGATTTGTTAAGAATAAGAAGACCTCAGAGGCTGAAGCCTTTATCTATCAAGAAAATGGGCAATTGATTGCAACGAATAAGATGGTGGATATTGAAGGGCGATTACCGCTAGTCTCACCAGTTAATTTGACCGATGAGCAGCGAATGTTAGTTGAGCAAGCTCCGGAACTAACAGTGTCAAACCAAAATAACTGGGGCCCGGTCGACTTTGCCGTGGGTGGGCGTCCAAATGGATTCGCAATAGATTTATTCAAGATGGTATCGGAAATGACAGGCTTAAAATTTAAGTTTGTGAATGGCCGTAGCTGGGATGAGTTAGTGAAAGACTTTGGTCGCGGCAATATTGACATTCTTCACTCCATTGCCGCTCAAGACGATCTTTCTAGTATTGGTGTGGTTGGTAAACCTCTATATCACGCTAAGTTTGCTTTTCTGACTAAAAAGGCAAATCAACACATCAATACCCTAGAGCAAGTAAAGCAAAGTCGAATTGGTTTACTTAAAGGGTGGAGCATTCAAGATGATTTGAAAGAAGCTTACCCGCAAATGAGCATCATTAATTACGCTTCGTTGCACGATGCGATTGATGGTGTATTGAATGACGATATTGTTGCTGTGCTCGATATTCGACAAATTTTGAGAAACAAGATACGCGAAACGTTCCGCCAAAATTTGGTAATTAATTTGATTAAAGGGCCCAACATTCCGAACGCCTTTTATTATTTAGTTAATGAAGATCAAAGAGCTTTAGTTGAGATTATTAATCTTGCGGTCAGCGCTATTACGCCAGAGCAGAGAAAATATCTGCGTGAAAAATGGTTTAAGGGTAGTACAGCTCAATCGACCTATACTTTTGTGCCATACGAGGAACTTCTTGAATTCGCAAGAGAGCCAGCATTTGTTAACTCAGTGCGCTTGGTACCAGTCCATGGTGTAGAGAAATATGTCTATGTTGCTAAATTGACACATAAAGAGGGACGTTATTTTGCTGTTGTGATCCCTAAAGCCTACTTAATGGCAGGCGTAAATGAAACGGTAGTTTACTCAGTCGGTGCATCATTCCTTGTGCTTACTCTTTTAATTCCAATTGCGTGGGTAATGGCAAAGCCTATCTCGGAGCCAATTAATGCATTAAGAAAACAGGTCAGGTTTGTTAAAGATCGTGAGTACGAAAAAGTGCAGCGTATTCATTCCCGTATTGAAGAAATTCATCAGCTTGGTCTATCTCTGATGAGAGGTAGTCATTCGCTACAGCAATTTGAGCAGCGTCAAAATGAGTTTTTTGAGTCTGTGATTCAACTTATCGCGCGCGCGATCGATGAAAAATCTCACTATACAGCGGGCCATTGTAACCGTGTGCCAGAGATCGCTCTGATGTTGTCGGAAGCCGCCGAGAAATCCGAGCAAGGTTCGTTTAGAGGATTTGCTTTTGAAAATGACGAAGAACGACGTGAGTTTCGTATCGCGGCTTGGCTGCATGATTGTGGCAAAATTGCGACGCCAGAGTTTGTGGTCGATAAAGGCAGTAAACTAGAAACCAACTATAACCGAATCCACGAAGTTCGTATGCGCTTTGAGGTGCTTTGGCGAGATGTACAAATCCAATACTTGCTCAAAAAATTGCAAGAATTGGGCATTGATGGGCAGCCAGAACAAGTATTACAACAAGAGTTTGCGGTACTCACCGAAGAGTTTAAGTTTATTGCCACCGCTAACGTAGGGGCAGAATTCATGTCTGATCAAGATATTGCGCGTCTGCATGAACTGGCTGAAAAAGAGTGGGTGCGATACTTCGATCGCGGATTGGGTTTATCTCCATTAGAGGAAGCGCGTTATCAGTCTAAAGCGACACCGGCAGTAGAGAAATTACTGACCGATCGCCCTGAACATGTGATTGAACGTGAACAGCCGTTTTATATCGACCCTGAGTTTGGCATCAATATGAAGGTGCCCGATATTCTCTATAACCACGGTGAGTTATATAACTTAGCTGTACAGCGTGGAACATTATCGACAGAAGAACGCTTTAAGATTAATGAACACATGATAAGTGGAATCAAAATGTTGGAGAGCATCCCATTCCCGCCAGAGCTTGAGCGCGTTCCTCGTTATGCGACGACTCACCATGAGGCGATGGAAGGCTTTGGTTATCCGAGAGGCTTGACTGGGGAAGAGTTGTCGATTCCTGAACGTATTCTTGCAGTAGCTGATATTTTTGAGGCGCTAACCGCTGCCGACCGACCTTATAAGAAAGCCAAATCGCTAAGTGAGGCTATCCACATCATGTCGAAAATGGCGTTAGGCGGGCACATTGATAAAGACGTGTTTAAATTATTGCTCACTAGCGGAGCTTATCTAAGTTATGCTAAGCGCTACTTACCAGACGTACTAATTGATGATGTTGATATCGAGGGGTATGTAGACAAGCTTTCATAATCCCAAAAGATTTGTCCAGAAACGAGCCAGTAGAACATCGTTCTAACGTCTACTGGTCGCTATGCTTAACCTTTCAAATAACGACTTCTCAAGTGATCTTTGAAGTATTGCGCATTCAAGGTTTCACCTGTTGCACCTTTTACTAAATCATCGGTGGTGAGTAGGCTGCCTTTGCTCCAAATGTTCGACTCTAACCAAGTGAAAATAGGGGATAGGTCACCGCTTTCAATCACTGAGTTCACATCTACTGTTTTCTTCATTGAAGCCATGAACTGAGCCGCGTACATCGCACCTAATGTGTAAGATGGGAAGTAGCCGAATGCGCCGTCAGTCCAGTGGATGTCTTGCATACAACCGTTAGTGAAGTTGCCTTGAGTGCTTAAACCAAGGTAAGACTGCATCTTTGTGTTCCAAAGTTCAGGAACATCAGTGTGCTTGATTTTGCCGTTTATCAGGTCACGTTCGATCTCGTAACGTAAGATAACGTGTGCAGGGTAGGTCAGTTCATCGGCATCAACACGGATGAAGTCTTTCTTCACGCGAGTGTAGATCTTCTGGAAGTTTTCTTTCTCAAATTCTGAGCCTGAGAATTGCTGGCCAGCGAGGTTCGCTAAGTGCCCAATGAACGGGTCGCTGCGGCCAACTTGCATCTCAAAGAATAACGATTGAGATTCATGAATACCCATAGAGCGAGCTTGACCGGCAGGTTGGCCTGCTAGGTGTTTAGGTAAGCCTTGCTCATAACGTGCGTGACCTGTTTCGTGGACGATGCCCATTAAGCTTTGAACGAATTCAGCTTCGTCATATCTGGTTGTGATGCGCACGTCGGTAGGAACACCACCACAGAAAGGGTGAACACTTTCATCTAATCGGCCGTGTTCAAAGTCAAACTGAAGTAATTTCATCACTTCTAAACCAAGCGCTTTTTGTTTTTCTGCAGCATAAAAGCCGTTTGGAGCATTAAATTGCTCACTAGACTGCTTTTCGAGTACTTCATCAATAAGGCTTGGCAGCCAAGTTTTCACATCCGCAAATAAGATGTCTAATGATGCTGAACTGGTACCCGGTTCGTAGATATCCAGCATCGCATCATAAGGTGTTAAGTTTGCGGCATCGGCGCGGATCTGTGCTTCTTCACGTGATAGCTCAACCACTTCTCGCCAGTTCTTTTCAAACCCAGCCCAATCGTTGTTACCACGTTGGCTGCGCCACGCATGTTCACACTTTGAACCCGCTAACGACTTAGCTTCAACCAACTTTTCAGGAAGTAGGTTGGCTTGCTGCCATTGGCGTTTAATTTCACGAAGCGATGATTGTTGTTCACCATTCAGATCTTCGTTTTCAGCATCAGAGATCCAATCTGCCAGCTGTGGCTGAGTCATCAAGCCGTGAATATGAACCGAAAGCTCGGCCATCGCTTCGCTACGCGCTTGGTTACCACCAGCAGGCATCATTGAAGCTTGATCCCAGCCACAGATAGAGGCTAGGTGTTGAAAGCGTGAACATTTTTGAGAGTGTTCGACTAGTTTTTTGAATGCGCTCATTTGACTACTCTTAATTTGGTTTCTTTAAATGATCCTTAGGGCCGCGTCAGCGTTAAGTTTCATCTCTCATGTACTTTGATTATGGCTCTGCTTTTTAATGGCGCTGACCTTCGTAGTCGAAGATATAGCGAGAAAAGCGTGAGGCGGTACGATGCCTTGAATTTACTATTTCTTAACAAATTAAACTGTACCATTGTGCACAAAATCAGTGACTTGTATAGCTGGTGGCAATTGTTACTTGCGAATTTTTCAGATACACGGTATTGATGACAGATCGCTGAACAAGAATGACAATAATATGGATATTTTGAACTTTGAGGCATTTCTAATTGCCATCACGATTTTAACGTTAACACCAGGCTTGGATACGGCTTTGGTAATTCGCAATACCAGTCGCTCTGGCTTATCTGACGGTGTGATGACCAGCTTTGGTATCTGTAGCGGTCTTTATGTGCACGCCTTTTTCTCTGCAGTGGGTATCTCTGCGATTCTTGCTCAATCAGCTGAACTCTTTCAAGCCGTTAAAATGGTGGGTGCGGTTTACCTGATTTGGCTTGGTTTAAGCAGTTTACGCGCCTTAATGAAAAATGGTGGCGGGCTGAAGGTTGGCGAGCAAACTCATCAAGCCTACAGCGCAAAACGTTCTATGCGTGAAGGTTTCTTATCTAATGTGCTTAACCCGAAAGCAGCGGTTTTCTATTTGGCTTTTTTGCCTCAGTTCGTAAACCCTGAAGGTTCGCCGTTATTACAATCTATGTTGATGGCTTCGGTACACTTCATGATTGCTATGCTGTGGCAATGTGGCTTGGCTGGTGCACTTAACTCGGCTAAAAATTTGCTAAAGAATGCGAGCTTTATGAAGTGGATGGAAGGTGTGACTGGCATAGTGCTGGTGGGGCTGGGCATTAAGCTTCTCATGGAAAAGCCGGTTTAGGTATTTCTGGTTCGTGATGAACGTATTAAAGCCCACGCTAGGTTATTGTGACCAAATTAGCGTGGGCTTTATCGTATTACGGGGTAAGCGTTCTGTTATCGTGTATCTACACTATATTAGTCAGCTAGACGAACGTTGAACTCAGCCCCTTCAAAGCCTAGGTCGCTCAGTTCTTGAGCATCAAAGTTGGTCGTTACATCAATGTTACCAAGCTGTTCAGTTATTTGGTTTTCGCCGTCAATACTGCTTTCAGAACGTAGACCACCTGCATTCAGCGGTTTAGCTTGGCCAATTTCGATTGTACCAGCGTATTGAGATTCTGCGTAAAAATCACCCGATACGTAAGAGTGGAAGGGACGTAAGCTTCCGCCTGTTGCGTATTGCATGTTAGATAAGCCTGCTTCTTTAATTGCCCAGCCCCAGTCCCACCATTTTGATTCGCCAGGAATGTAGCGGTGGTCCCACTGGTAACGAATGTCAGCGGAGTGATCGCTCGTACGACCCATAGTGAACGTATGTCCGATAGTAGGGCGGTTGTCCGGGTGCGTATGCCATGCGTTGCCACTCCAGCGAAGGAAACCATAGAATTCAACGTCGTAAGCAATATCGGCGTTAAATTGGTATGGGTACGAGATAGTTGAACGGTACAGCTCGACTTTAATAGGGATCTCAGAGTGAGCAGGAACCATCGGACGAGCTTGAAGCGTTACCGTCTCACTTGAAGAGCCGCCATTCGTTTTTGCGAAGCTTTGATTCGCTTCAAATTTGATGGTGAGCTTGGTATCACCAACTAAAGGCCATTTGAACGTATTCTCAGTAGAAACGCTTTCAGAAAAACCGTAGCTGTTTGTTTTTGACCAGTTTGTAGACTCATCTACTTTTAAGTCAACGACAACTTGCTGTGCAATATCACTATAGTTTCTAGCGGTTGCGTGAACTGTTTTTATGAGTTCGCGATCTGACTCTGTCACCTCACCGTGCGAGAAGTTGTCATCGTTAACAGTGTAGGTAAAATTATCAACGATGATTTGTGTTTTATTACCACAGTGATACCCACTACAAGAGCCGTTGTTGTTTCCTTGAATTACCCAACGATCGCCGGAACGATCTATGACCATATCTTCGCCGACATAAGGGCTGTTATTGCCGCCAACCCAAGCGTACCCGAGGAAATGAGCCAAGTAACTTAGAGGACGTATAAAGTCTTGGCGATCAGTGACTAGGCCATACTCAACATCAATTTCATCGCCTTCTGGCACCGATTTAGCTGGGTAGTTTGGAATTTCTGATTGGTAGTCATTCGGGTAGCAGAAGGTTTTATCGTTTGGCGTATCTTGTTTGATTAGCCCGTAATAACCCGGCCCCATAATTACCCAGTTGTCTTTAAGGCCAACAATATCCCAAGTGCCCATGCGCGGTAGTAGTGAGTTTTTATGCTCTTCTGCTTCAAAGCGGTCTAACGGGCGATAACCTGAGCGACAAACATCATCGCCTAAATTGTCACGCACGATTTGATCTGGGTATATTTTCGCGTTTACTCCGGTCGATAGTACAGACAACACTGCCGCTGCCAAGATACTTTTATTTTTACTGATCACTAATAATCCCCTCATTTTCTTTTTTATATTGGTAATTCTGTTTTGCCTTGCTTACACAGGACCATTTCACTTTTTCATAATGATAAAAATAACGATACTGAAAATGATTGAATAAATTTATTCTTATAAATCAATACCTTGTAATAATTCTATTAATATTTGATGAAATTTTGATGCAACGAAGAGAGATTTCCTCGGCGCACTTCATAATGAATTTAGAAAAATGAAACTTTTTTAGGATTCGATGTACGTTAATGTGGTTTTGACGTTAAAGATGTTTCCGTGATTTACCATGGATTACCAAATAATAAGCGTCGTTGTAAATGACGGGTCGGCATGAGGGATGAGAATGAACGATGGGCGTTATTGAATCGATAATTATTCTCAAACATATCATTTGGAAATAATATTAAGTCGTTTCTATGGGTATTTAATTGGGACTAATAATGAGATCTTACTTCAATTATTTTGTGAGATCGTATTATGAAGTGACGATGTATGTCTAATCGATAAAGCTTAATATAGAGACTTTTTCAATTATGAGACGTGTTAGTTTTAAGGATGGAAAGTTAGATAAATAAGGGATAGAAGAGGGGAGGATTTCGAACTGAGTCGAAATCCATTTTAATAAAATATGGTTTGAAGAGAATTTACTATGGGTTAACCGTAGAAGTCAGCGTTTGGCTAAAAGCTGGGTACGTCCTGTATTGCAACTCCGAATAATGGCAAATGCTTCATTGGTGCTTAAAATATCAATATTCAACGTTAGTGGATCATTGTTCAACAAAAGGTATGGCGATAACAAGTTGTCATTCATTGCCTCATTTATCTTTTGTACAGACAGTAAGTCTATCGTGCCAGCAATCGCAAAACTGAATGACTTAGAGTATCCCACATTTCCCTGGAAGCGAAGAACGATAGGGTTTGGTATTTTGTCGTCTTGAATGGAGACGATATGCAGTACTTTGTTGTCCCTAATTTTAGTGAACCCATCGCTTCGCAATACGTTATCTTCAGCGAGTAAATCGATCATACTATGTTGGTAACTGTGATCTTCAAGTTTGTGAGAATCAGGAATACTCCATACGCTTGCAAACAAGATTAGTGCGGAGAAGACGGCAATAAATGGCATCATAATGACCCCTTTTCTAGGAATAGCTCAATTTCTTTACTGGCTTTGTCCAGTTGTGATGGGTTGTAAAAAATATTCACTGATTTACGAGTCACTTTATTGAGTATCGCAAGTTCAGAATAGCCAGGTTCTTCGCTGATGTAAGCAATACAGTCACATTGATACTTGTTAAGAATCCTTTTCAACTCTGGGGTTAGGGTCATTTGAGGGTCTTGATATATCTGTAGTTGACCTATCCAATACTCGGTCAGACGATCAGAAGGTTTGACTTCATGGAGACTCTTGTCGTGAAATTTACTGAATGCCAATGCGATTGATGCTGCTAGCAGCACGCTAGCAGTAAAATAGCACACAAGATTCTTTGAATAGGCAATTTTACGATAGACGGACAGTGCTTGGGTTCCGTTGTGCTTTTCGCCTGAGGTCGCCTTAACTTCGCTGTCAGGTAAAGGCAACGGCGGAGTTGTATCTTCAGGCGCAGTAATGCTTGTATCGTCCACAGTAGATTCGATACAAACACAATGGTCTATGAGGCGGTAACCGACCTTTGGAACTGTCACTATTGGTGAATCTTTAGTCCCAAGCTTAACGAACTTTTGCCGCAGCAAGCTGATACTTTTCGCGAGAGAAGTATCCCCTATGAATTCGTTACCCCAAGCGTAGTTAATAATATCTTGCTTACTCACAATATCGGGCGCGTGTTTAAGAAGAAGCTCTAAGACTCGTGTTTCTCGATATCCAATTTTAATGGAACGATCGTCGTTATAAATACGATTTGTTATAGGGTCAAATTTGATCATATAGCCAACGTTTTATTTTTATTATAATTATCTCAACAATGTTAGCGACTATAAACTGACTTATATATGAATAAAAGCCACATGTTGCTTTTTCTTGAATTTTTTTGGTTTCTTGAAAATACATAATATTTAACAATCATTAAATATAAGTAATGACTAATTAAGCTTTCGTTTTATTAGTGCGAGTTGCTATTTAAAAGGTCTTATAATATTTGGGGTAATTGTTTTAAGTAATCTTTTAGTTAATTAAATTTTTTATTTACTTAGGTAATAAAAAGCCCACATTTGATTGTGGGCTTTGGCTTTTATTTTGCAATTTATGTCGATTAGGCTTTTACAGTTTTATAATCACTAGAAGAAGATAATGGTTTGAAAAACAGCTTAGTTTCTTCGATAACGACGTGGCGTAGCAAGATAAGGCCGATTAGGTTTGGAATTGCCATCAGGCCGTTCACGATATCTGCCATTATCCAGATCATGTCGAGCTTCAAGAATGCACCAGAAGCCACCAACGCAATGAAGATAATCTTGTAAGGTAGGACTGCTTTAGTTCCTAGCAAGAAAACAACACAGCGCTCGCCGTAGTAGTTCCAACCTAAAATCGTAGTAAACGCAAAAAAGATTAGACCAACAGAAACCAGCATAGGGCCGAGCGTGTCTGCATTCAGACCAATAGCAAATGCATGAGTGGTCATTGCAGCACCAGAAAGGTCAGTCTGCCAAGCACCGGTTAAGATAAGCGCCAAACCTGTCATCGTACAAATAATGATGGTGTCGAAGAAGGTACCTGTCATAGAGACAAGACCTTGCTTCACACATGAATCTGTTTTTGCAGCCGCCGCAGCCATGGGTGCGCTACCTAGACCAGATTCATTAGAGAATACACCACGAGCAATACCCGATTGAATAGCAAGCATGATGCTCGCACCAAAGAAACCGCCTGTTGCTGCTGTGTTGGTAAACGCAGAGGTAACAACAAGGGTAATGGCATTCAGTAGTTGGTCTGCATTTGAAACCAGAACGCTCAAACATGCAACGATGTACATAACCGCCATGGTCGGAACCACTTTTCCTGCCACCTTAGCGATAGATTGAATACCACCAAGCGTTACCACTGCCACCAAGATTGTTAAAACGATTGCCGACATTTCACGTGGAGCGCCAAATGAGATTTCAGTTGCGTCCAAGATCGCGTTAACTTGTGGGAAGGTACCGATACCGAAGCAAGCAACGCCGAGTGCGAAGACAGCGAACATTACCGCCAAAATTCTTGAGCCAACACCGTATTGAAGGTAGTACATAGGGCCGCCAACCATTTCGCCATTGCTATCGGTTCTGCGGTACTTAACGGCAAGTAGACATTCTGCGTATTTTGTCGCCATGCCAAATACAGCGGCAAGCCACATCCAGAATAGGGCACCAGGGCCACCAATCTTGATTGCGGTCGCTACACCAACGATGTTACCAGTACCAATGGTCGCTGAAAGCGCGGTACATAAAGCGGCAAAACTTGATACGTCACCCGTACCGGATTTGTCTTTGCTGAATACCATTTTTAGCGCGGTTGGGAGATGTCTAAACTGGAGTAAGCCTAAGCGAAAAGTAAAGTAGATACCTGTACCCACTAGCAGAATAAGCAGTGGTGGTCCCCAAACGAATTGGTTGATGGTTTGTAGTGTAGCTTGTAGGTGGTTCATAGATTCCCCTTAATAAATTAAAAAATTTAAGGAGAAGAGGGAAGGCAGTGCAGATCACAGGGATCGGTAGCACTACTTAATACATACGGATTTCTAGATAGAATTCTTTTGTTAATTAAGGCTTGTTGCTTTCCACTCCTCTGTCCTTTTGCCTGAGAGTTTCACTTAGCGAATCACTTACAGATAAGTAACGGGCACTAAGCTTGCTCCTTCGGCGACCGATCTAACGGTTCTCTCCAGAGGTTCCTCCAACGACAGTCCTCACTTTTCTGGATTTCTCCAGCATAAAGCACCTGAAAGATTTACTTCTTCGGCGGGTCAATCTAACTAAATGTTAAAGTTTAGTTAAAAACCACTCTCCTGCAGTCTTCATCGGAACAATTACCTAAATGCTTAGGTAATCTGTAGGCGTATCCTAAATCATATAAAATGTGATGTCAGCTACAAAATATCTGTTTGCACAAATGTTGTTCAACTAAATGATCAAACAACGCGACTCTGACGTAACTTGCTTATTTAAATGGTATAAAATAGGGAAACAAGGAGGATTTATGACTCGACTAATAGCGATTGTTTTTTTGTTGGCGTTGGCATTTGTACTGTTTCGTTATCGGACGAATGAAAAAGTACAAAAATGGGTAGTGATAGTTATCGTTAGCAGCTTCCTTTTGTATACTGCCAGCTTGATGATTTCGGAGTTAACTCGTTAAACCGTCTGTGAGCAGATGGGATGAACGTGTTACCAAAGCTCAAGTACTTGTGATTTGAGCGATAGGTTTAACTGAACCTACAAAATCAGTATTGGTATTAGTGCCAGTGACCGCGTAACGTTAAACATATTTTTGGGAGTACCCGCTAGTGAACCAGCAATCTGGACAAAGCGAACAAGATGAAGTGGTTGTTATTGAAGAACGCGATAAGCGCAGTCAGCTCTATATCGGCATTGCTGCGGTTATAGGTTTAGCACTGGGTGGCTTAATCGGTTCGACAGTGACGGCTTCTAAGTGGGAGTCCACTTATCAGGTACTCGAAGCTCGTTATCAAGAATTGAGTGAAAGCAAAACACAGTTGGTGTCTTCTGTTGAAGCTAAAGTGGCGAAAGTTGATACAGAAATTGATGCTAAGGTTGAAGCGGCTTTGGCCGAGCAAGCAGAAGCGCATCAAAAAGAGCTCCAAGAGTTAGCCAAGCAGTCGGCCGTGTTAGAGAAAGCGAACTATTCGTTAGAGCAGCAGTTAAACGAGCAGAAACAGACATTAGATAAAACAGAGCAAGATAATCAAAAGCTAAACCGTCAGGCGGATATGCAGTCGACTTTGTTTGAACGCTCTCGCGAACTGTTCCGTAAAGAATTACAAATATCTCAAGAGCTAGAAAAGCTAGAGAAAGAAAGAGACGAAATCGAACAGAATGTTGGTTCACTTAAGAAAGCGTGTGATGTGTTCTTAGACGGCACTTCATGGGATGCAAAATCTGACGCATGTGAGAAGCAAGATAACGCGAACTCTCGCCTAAGTGACATCAGGCAAATGATCGAAGTCCACACCATGGATCTCAAGCAAATCAAAACGCTAACCGAAGAGATGGGTTTATAAGCTCAAACCTTTAATTCATTCGTCTTTAGCAGTAGCAATTCAAACGCCCACATCATGAAAATGGTGTGGGCGTTTTTCGTTCCAGATGGCTTATTTCTTCTGTTAATCAGTTTTGCAGAATGGTTCATAACCGTTTTCACACTATTACCAAGCTATTCGTGATTAGAGCCGCAAAATGTTTTTAATATGTGATTAATTGAATATTTGGTGACTTTGCACGCGTATTTATAGGGTTGATAAACAGCATAATAGCGGTGTTCTAGGATGAATATGCGGTCTGTTGTCATTCTTTGATTAGACCATCTCAATGGACAGGGATAAACCATGAATGAATATCAGTGTGAGAATTGCACCGTAGCTTATTGTTTTGACGACTGTAATTCGCCATTAACGAAACCATATGTGATTGAAGTAGAAGAGGTGGTGGACCGTATAAAAGTATGCCGAAATCCTAAGCAGCGTGAACAAGAAAATTTAGGTACAAAAAATCCCCACAAGCAAAACTGGTAGGGATTTTGACTAAGCCATTGTTCTGTTCTCGCTTTCTCAAGCAAAGGGTATCGCCAAGACTTTTAGAACAGTGTTAATTAGCGAGTGATTACTTTTCGTAGGTTTTGATTTCACCTGATTTCACACGAGCAACGAATGATTGCAGCTCTTTCTTAACAACAGGCATCAAGAAGTATAGACCTAGGATGTTAAAGATAGACATCGCAAAGATAGCGGCATCAGAGAAGTCGATTACCGCACCAAATTGGATTGTTGCACCAATCACAACGAACACACAGAACATCACTTTGAAAACCAGTTCCGTAGCCTTTCCTTCACCGAATAGGTAAGTCCATGCTTTAAGACCGTAGTACGACCAAGAAATCATAGTAGAAAATGCAAACATGATAACGGCTAGTGCTAAGGTGTATTTGAAGAAACCTGCAGTTTCAGTAAACGACGCCGCAGTTAGAGTTACACCTGTTAAACCTGAACCATCGAATGGACCTGTGTTTAGGCCAGCGATAGTGATAACCAATGCTGTCATCGTACAAATGATTACGGTATCAACGAACGGTTCTAGTAGTGACACTAGGCCTTCAGTAATTGGCTCTTTTGTTTTTACTGCTGAGTGAGCAATTGCCGCAGAACCAACACCTGCCTCGTTCGAGAAGGTTGCACGCTTCAAGCCTTGAATTAACGCACCAATGAATCCACCAACAACACCTTCGCCAGTAAATGCACCTGTAAAGATTGCGCTGAAAGCAGGGCCAACTTGATCAAGGTTAGAACCGATAACAACTACAGCCATACCGATATATAGCGCAGCCATCCAAGGAACCACTTTTTCTGTTACCGATGCAATAGAAGGCATACCACCAACAATCACAGAGAAAACTAAAGCAGCTAGTACAAGGCCAGTGATAACACCGTACTCACTTGGGATATCAAAGGCATACGTTAGCATTGCATGAGCTTGGTTAGCTTGGAACATGTTACCGCCACCAAGTGAACCCAAGATACACATCAGTGCAAAGCCGATCGCAAGTGCTTTACCCAGTCCACCCAATCCGCGCTCACCTAGGCCTTGGCTCAGGTAGTACATTGGACCACCCGAAACCACACCTGACGGTAAGATAGTTCGGTATTTCACACCCAACGTACACTCACAGAATTTTGAAGCCATACCAAGAAGGCCACACAAAATCATCCAGAATGTTGCACCAGGGCCACCAATGGCGAGTGCAGCACCTACACCTGCGATGTTACCAAGACCGACGGTTCCAGAAAGGGCAGTAGCTAAAGCTTGAAAATGGGAAACTTCGCCGTCTTCTTTTGAGTTAGGGTCTGTGTACTTGCCTCTAATGATATCTACAGCCATACCGACTCGCTTAAATTGAACGAAGCCAAAGTAAACAGTAAAGATCAACGCAGCGAGTAATAACCAGCCAACAATAATAGGGAAGTTGGCTTCGCCAACCGGTACACTTTTAAATATGAGTCCAACGAACCATCCTGTGTAGTCGTTGAAAAATCCATCAACACTTTTGCTTAAGTTACTGATAGCTTGATTAAATGATCCTTCTTCTGCAAATGCACTGGAACTAAACAATAATATAAACCCAAAAAATAATTCTCTTATGTTTTTCATGGTTTTCCCTGTCTTTTTATTAATTTATGTTTGCTTATGTTGTGTTTGTCTTATATTTCAATAGCTTATTTATTTCTTCGATAGCGACAAAATGCTCTGTAGCCAAGTCGAAATGCGAGATAAATATCACTACTAATCACGTTTTATATGGAGATCCTTTTGGCACGTGAACCAATAAGACTATGATATTCGGCTTACCACGTCTTATTGATAACCCTATACATAAAATTAATGTCGTCAAAGAAATTTTTACAATAAATTTACAATAATTCGTGTTTTGTCGTCTTTTGGGTATAAGTCGATGATTTTTGAGTTTGAAAAGGCATATAGATTGGCGGTTAAATTGATAGCTAAAATAGATGAGCTTTGATGTAACGCTTGTTTTTTGGGAGGCTTTGAAAAGTCTCTTACAAGGGAAGGAGCAAGTCGGAGGTATTAAAAAAGCCCTTTATCAGAGCTTTTTATGTTTGCGATGAGCTAAACCACTCAAAGGCTATTATCGGTAGTGCGGTTAACGATGCTTTTGCTCGACTTGTGGTAGAGCTTCAGTGCAAGCAACGAACCCCAAAGTACAACTTGTCCCCATAACAGTGTCCATTGAGATGCGACCTCTTGCCACGAAGCGCCCATCTGATTCAGCGCTAAGAAACCTTGGATAGCAGGTGTGCTTGGAAACAGTTGTGATAACAGTACCAACCATTCAGGCATCATTTCAATCGGCCAGATAAAACCTGAAGAGAAGATCAGTGGCATTGAACTGATTAACACCACAACCGTGACTAACTCTCTTCGTGGCACTAACTCACCGATAAAAATGCCAACCAAACAGCTGGCCAATAAGAAGGGCAGTAACAAGGTTAAAATCTGTGAGATTGAGGCGAGTAGGTTAATCCCGTACATCGAAAAGCTGGCGCCGAAGTAGTACATCGATAATAAGTAGTAGATGCCTACTAAGGTGCAACAGCGAGCAAGGATTAGTTTGGTTGGATGAACTCTGCTCCAATAGCCGAATGTGGATTGAGCATTTTGCGTTGCACCAACCAACCCTGATGCCATGGCTAGGGTTTGCTGAAGGATCAATACAAAGACAGCGGGAACCACGTAATCGATGTATCCCATTCGACTATTGAAAGTAGGTTTTAAATTTAAGCTAAATGCGCTGTAGCCTTTGGCTGCGGATTCTAAAGGTACACCTTCAACTAACAAGTGACTCACCTTAACTTGTGCGGCTAACGTGCCGCCTGCCTTTGCAAGTCCCTCAACTATGGTGCCATACACTAGGAAGTAAGATGCATCACCCGCATAAGAGAGTCTTGGGCTTTTCCCAAGAAGTAGATCTTTATAGAAGTTTTCAGGAATGACGATGAACCCACCAATTTCTTGATTGAGTACAGCCTGTTTAGCGTCTGCGATAGTGGAGTCACGGCGAACCAAATCAATTTGAGAGGTCGCATCGACCATTCGCTCTAAATGGTAGCTGCTTTGGCTCTTGTCTAGGTTTACAACGGATGCTTTCAATTGTTGGGGTACTTGATTGGCGTAAGGCAAAGGGTACAAGAATGAGTAAAAGACCACACCACCAAACACGGTCAGTAATACTACTGGGTTACGCAGAACCGCTAGGAGTTCTTGCTTCAGCAATTGAGTAAAGCTCATTGATTTACTCCTTTATGCTCTGCTTGTGTTGACTGTGCTGCTTGCGCTAAGTGCTTTTTAATCAATAAGATCACTACAAAAGCAGGAATAACATACCAAAACATTGAAGTGAGGTTCATCAGCGATTGCGCAGCGCTCACGCCGTAACTGGACTGAGCCGTTTGTATTTCGATGTAATGACTAACAGGCAATAGACTTCTCCAAACTTGGGCTGCCGTGTTCATGTCTGTGACAGGGAAGGTGATCCCCATAAACGCAAAACTTGGCGCTGTGAAAGCACCTGCAAAGCTCATTGCTCTTGCAGGATCAAGCGTCAAAAAGAAGAACAAGCAACCCATAATGATACAACTAATAACCGTTAGTAACTGTGCAATGGTTAATGCCATAAAGCTGCCGTTAAATGGCCACTCTAAAAGTCGATAGAACCAAAAGCTAAACGCAATACCGAACGCTAAAAACAGAACAACATAAGGGGTGAGTGTTAATGCTAGGGACTTAACCGGAGAATGCGATAACCACGCTTTTAGCCCACGAGCTCGCACATTTGCAGTGAGTACTAAAATCGTTCCTACCACTATCATGATTTGCCACAAAGCAGGAATAACGGCAGATACCAAGAATTGAGCATAGCTAGTGTTCTTGTTGAACAGCGGAGTGATCTGGCTTTGAACGGTGACAGCTTGCCCCAAGGCGGATTTTACCGTGGTATCTCCGTGGGAAAGCTGTTTAATCACTTCAAGTTGGGCGTTGAACGTGCCTTGAGCTTGCAACAGAGCCGAGTTCACCAGTTTACCAATCAATATAAATTGGCTGTTGTAGAACACGGAAACCTGCGGGTTTAGCCCAAGATAAAGGTCTCGGTCAAAGTGTCTAGGTATAACAACGTAGCCGTAGATATCACGCTCTATCATGGCTTTTGCTGCTTCACTTGCGGAGCTGTATTTCTGAGTGACCTGCAGGGTAGGTGAGGCATCGACTAAGCGAGTAAACTGCTGCGAAATTTGGCTGTGTTCTAGGTCAACCACTGCAACAGGCAAATCACGAGCGATACCTTGTGAAAAGATCAGCCAGATACTTGCAGCAAGTAGCAAAGGTATCCAAGTTAAGCACGACAACAACCACTTGTCTTTACGGACTATCGCCCACTGTCGAAGTAAGCTGTTTATCGTTTTGTGATGTTCTGGTAAGTGAGAATTAGCAGACATATGTCACCTAAAGCTCAACCACAAGGCTCATACCCATACGCAGTGTTTCGTTTGTATCAACTGGGCGTGCTTCTACTTCAAATGTACGTAAGTCAAAGCCTTGTGCTGCATCTGTTGAACGCCAAGTTGCGAAATCACCCATCACCGCAATGTGCGTCACTTGGAAAGTCAGCGACTTATCTAAAGCGGGCAGGTAAGCTTCAAACTGTGAGCCTTTCTCAAAGTGCTTGAGCATGTCTTCACGTACATTGAGTATCGCCCATGCATCTTTCGTATCGATCACGGTCACGACTGGGAAACCTTGTGGTGCCAGTTCTCCGCTACTAAGCAGCACTTGAGAAACCTCACCGCTGAACCAGCTGTGGATTTGTGTGTCTTTGGCGTAGGCTTCGACTTCAGCTACCGCGCCAGCGGCCATTAATGCTTTTTGAGCAGCAGCCACTTTGGTTTCATCGCGAGCCCCTTCCTGTGCTAGCTGGTACATTTGGAAGGCCGCGCTTTCAGTGTATTTAGCAGCTTGCCACTGTGTTTTGGCTTCATCACGTTTTTGTTCTGCAACGACGCCATCATTATAAAGGTTGTTTACTCGCTGGTAGGTTTTTTCCATTAAATCAGCGGCTGCTTTGGCTTTCAGCCATTGGTCTTTGGCCGCTTGGATTTGCTGAGTACGTGCGCCATTTTCTGCTTCTTGAGCCAGAGCTCCTGCCGCTTTTTCACCAGCTTTAGCTTGTTCTAACTTTGCATCAATTTCCGGGCTCAGAAGAGAAAAGATCAACTCACCTTTCTCAACAGAGTCGCCTTTGCGCACAAATACCTCGTCAATACGGCCGGGTACTTTCGAAGAGATGCTGTATTGCTGTGCATCAATTTGACCTTGAAGCTTAACTGGTTGAGGTTGGTACGCTTGGTAAAAACTGTATCCGACCCAGCCAACAATGCCGATACCAACTATAGATAGAAGAAGAGGCTTAATAGGTTTCATGAATTATCCTTTTGACTGGCTAGCGGTGTCTGTTTTTGAGTCGAAATCAGACGTAACAGAAGAAGTTAAGTAACTCGAGTAAGCGTTCATTTCGCTGGTTAGCGCTAATAGCTTGTTGAGAGAGATAAGGTATTTGAATCGCGCAGCAGATTGCTGTGTTTTGATGCTCGCAAGGTATAACTCTGCATCAACCACTTCTAACGAGTTAGAAAGCCCTTGAGTGAACGCTTTTTTACGAAGTAGTAGATTTTCTTGAGCTAATGACAAGCTAGAATTAAGGCCTTGAACCTCTTCAATCGCTTGGTTTGCTTCGAGGTAGGTCTTTTGTACTAATACGGTTAAGTCTTGTTTGGCTTGTGACTTTAGGAATTTAACTTGAGATACCGCGCTGTGCGCAGCAGCCACTTTGTCTGAACGACCAGAGGTGTCGAGTAGCGGTACGTTGACACCAATGCCGACTAACCAGTCTGGCTTCATTTCACTGGCGAGTGAGTCGTCTTCATAGAGACTGTAATCTCCGTAAAGATAAACCTCTGGGTAATATTTGCCTTTTTCAGCTTTGATTAAACTGCTTGCTTGTTTCTCTTTCGCATCCAGAATCTTAAGACCAGGGTAGGTCATGAGTGTTTGATCAATGAACACATCCATATGGGGCAGGTTCTTGTTGATAAACAGTTGCTCTGAAGGTTCAACGCTTTGGCTTTGACCTAGAATTTGGGTAAGAGCTAATTGAGCAATTTTAAGATCATTCTCAGCTTTAGTGCGTTCAACTACTGCCTTATCCAGAGAGGCGTCCGCTTGCAGGCGTTCTACTCGTGCAATTTGCCCTTGCTGCTCAAGCTTAATGGCAAAATCACGATGTTGAGTTAGGCCTGCTTCTACGGCTTGGCGAGTTTTCACCACGTCTTCCGCTAAGATCACTGAGAAGTAATATTTGCTTAAGTCTTCGTAACGAGCCTGTTTTTCCATTAGCAGTTGGCTTTGCGCTTCTTCGCTTTTACCTTCAGCTGCGGTTTGTGCTGCGGTAATTCGACCACCTGTAAAAATTGGCCACACTGCACGAATGGAAGAGCTGAAGATATCTTGCTCAGTAATCGTTGAGGTAATGCCACCAAGCGCACTGATAATTTGAGGAGGAACAGGAAGACCAATGGATGGTACACCACTTAAGCTATCGGCAAACTGCTCACCATTGATAGTGACATCGTTGTCAAGGTGAGTGTAGTTAGCACCTAGCGTCACTGAAGGCAGGTTGAGGCTTCCTGTTGCATTTTGGAGATGTTGATAACGCTCAACGTTAGCTTGTTGAGCCGCAAGAGAGTTGTTGTTCTCTTGGAGTATTTGCCACGCTTCAGAAAAAGTGAGTGGAGCTGCATAGCCTGGCGAAGCCATAGTGCTGAGAAGCATACTGGCGAGTGCAAGGTATCTGAATTTTGGTTTGGTCATCTGCATTAATTACCAAATTAGAGTATTAGCTCTAATGTTAACAGGGGGATCATCATTTGTCTTGAACAGATTACCTCATATGAGCAAATAGCATAATCATTCGTTAACATTATGTGAATGCTATTAAGGATTTAGCGGTTATAGACAAAGAAACGAAAAGAGCACGACAAATCGTGCTCTTTAAGTTCAGTATAGAAGAAGTTACTACAAATGGACTGGTACTATTTAAAGCTTGGGCAATGGTGATCGGCACGCCACACCAATTGTTTTGAACCTTGCATGGTTTGTAATAAATCTCTACCTGACATTTGCGGGAAAGCTAACAACACTTTTAGGTCGAGCGGGGATGTCTCGTTCTTCTCATATGCTCTGACATGAGTAAAAGTAGATTGTAAGTTTTTGAACAGCATAGCCTTTGTGAGGCAGATTCCAAAAGTATCGCGTTTCATTGCCTGGTTTCCTTTTCAACAATGTTAATACGTTATGTTTTTTATCCTGTTTCTGTCGGACGTTGCCACTGATCGAAACTTCCTGCTCATCAATGCTTTATTCTTGGGTGCTGCTTTTGTCAGTCACCTCTTTGTTGTCTGGCCTGCCGAGTGTGAAATAGCGAGATGAATAGGGGAGAATACTTAATCCGTTTGTTCATCATTTGTAACGGCGAGCACGCAACTTTTATTTATCGATACGTCCAGTGGGTGAAGAGTTGTTGCCTTTCTGTTAACCAAAATTCCGGTTTAAAGCGTTGTCTTAAAATTGCAACGTATAGCTAGGCAACGATAAACTTCTTCATATGCAACCATTATAATTGTATTTATTTTAAACAACCTAAAAAACACCTAAAAGCTTAGTGATCTAGCTCAATATTCATTCGATTTTTTTGGGTTTATTAACTAATCCGTTCTAAAAGTGAACGATTTATCGAGGCGAGCAACGTAAAGGAATATCAATTAATAATCTGGTTAATTATTTAGTTGAGCAATAGTCACAAATTCGTATAGGCGGAAAGGTGCTCTGGTTAACTTAGTGTTAACATTGTCTGCTGAGCACTAGGGACGGGTTTATATGAGATGGAGTAGTATCAGCTTCCGAAAACGGTTGCTGATTATCATGACGGTAACTGGCCTTGTTGAACTGTTGATCCTTTCAGCGGCGGGGTTTGCTTATATCAAACAATCTCAAGAGCAAGAAATGGGGTTGAAAGCGCTGGGTGTGGCTGAGTTTCTTTCGGAATCTCCCCTTGTAGTGCGCATTATTGAAGAAAAAGGAACCCTGAATCCCGAAGGCGTCCCACATACACTTCCTGAAGAAACCCAAGCCAAATTCCGAAACCTCACTCAATTGATTGGCGCGGCGTTTATTGTTGTTGGTGACGAAAAAGGTGTTCGTTTGATTCACCCATACGACGACAGGCTCGGTAAACCAATGCGCGGCGGAGACAATCAAAAAGCATTGGTGTTCGGGGAATCTTATGTTTCAACCGCGAAAGGCTCATTAGGTTTTTCGGTTCGTGGTAAATCGGCCGTTAAGGACGCTGATGGGACGATAATTGGCGTCGTGTCAGTTGGTTACCTATTGGATTCTTTGCAAGATCGAATCGAACCTTACTTAGCCTTTTTGATTGTGATGGCGTTGCTGGTGGTTGCGGTAAATGCTTTGATTTCGAGTTATGTATCTCGTCGTTTTCAGCGCGCTATTTTAGGCTTTGAGCCTGAAGAGATAGGCCGACTGTATGTTGAGTTAGATGTCACCATGAGCACTGTTAAAGAGGGCATTTTAAGTATTGATAAGAACGGTATCTTACGCTCAATAAACAAAAGTGCTTGCGATATTTTATCTATCGATAGAGATAAAGTACTCAATCAACAGCGCCTTTCTGATGTGTTAGCAGGAAGTGATTTAGAACTGCTGTTATCAACAGGCGACATCGACCACGATGTTGAGTTGTATTTAAACAATAAGCGGATCATTGCCAACCGCAGTCCGATTATTGTTGCTGGTGAAGTGGTTGGGGCGGTGTCGAGTTTCCGACTCCGCGATGAGATTAACGACTTAACGGATCAGCTTTCGCAAACCAAAGAGTATGCGGATTTGTTGCGCTCGCAAACACATGAACACCAGAACAAGTTGAATACTATCAGTGGCTTGATTCAAATGGGTGAGTTGGATTCAGTACAGCAACTGATCGGTCAAGAAACCGCACATTATCAGAGCCTTATCGAGTTCTTGAGAGAAACGGTTAAAGACCCATTGATCGCTGGCATGTTGTTAGGCAAAACCGAACGCGCACGTGAAATAGGCTTAGAGCTAAGAGTTGAGGAGGGGTCTAGGCTAGAAACACTACCAAGTTGGTTGAATGCCGATGACGTTGTCACCATTCTTGGCAACCTGATTGATAATGCGTTTGATGCGACGATGTCGGCGATTAAGCAAGAGGGCCAAATAGCCTCAGCGCGCCGTGTGATTGAAGTGTCTATCAGTGATTTTGGCAATGAGATTATCGTTGAAGTGGAAGATAAAGGATGTGGTTTACCTAAGCACTTGGCAACCGATGCGCTGACTGAAAAAGGCATATCGAGTAAAGCGAAACAAAACCGCGGTGTTGGCTTATATCTGATTAAGCAACTTACCGACCGTTATCAAGGGCAGCTAGAAATGGTCGATAACAACGATTTTGGTTCACGTATGACAGTGTACTTACCAAAAGAAGAACAATAGAGCACGAGTGATCATATGAAGATCGCCTTGATGGAAAAACAATGGTTAAAGGAAGAACATAAATGAACGCAATCACGAGAGTCATGGTTATTGAAGATGATATTGCGATTGCAGAGCTTCACCATCGCTATTTAGAACAGATGGGAGGCTTTGACGTGGTTGGCATTGCCACCACACAGTCTGAAGCCCTTATGCAATTGGATATCTTAAAACCAGATTTGGTGCTTTTAGATGTGTATCTCCCAGATGGTAGTGGGATCGATATTCTTAATCACGTTCGAGGTAACAACCAAGGGTGTGATGTGATTTTGATTACTGCAGCGCGTGATGTAGACACCTTACAGACAGCGATGCGTGGCGGCGTGGTGGATTACCTATTAAAACCAGTCATGTTTCCTCGCTTGGAAGCCGCGCTGAAGAAGTATCAGTCACAGTTACAAGAATTCGAAAGCGTGTCTGATTTGAACCAAGGTTTGGTTGATAAGATGCTGCAAGCCAATGCCAAAGCGGATTCAGGAAAACTATCAACCTTGCCCAAAGGAATCGATGGCGTAACGTTGGATAAGATCAGAGCTATTTTTCAACAAGCTGATGCCGTTAATATTACCGCCGATGAAGCTGGCGAACGTATTGGTGCAAGCCGTACAACTGCTAGACGTTATTTAGAGTTCCTGATCACTACCGGTGAACTAACAGCAGATTTGAACTACGGTACGGTTGGGCGCCCTGAACGCTGTTATAACAAAGCCAAAAGATAAGGCAGTGCTAACAACGTCCTTTCTATTAAAGTAAAATGTAAAACCAGTTGAATAATCTGGTTTTACGCAGCTCACGCTTTATTACACTACACTCCGCAGACCAGATGCCATTCTTTCTAGACTACAATGTTCGAGAATGCCGATTTGCTTCTTTTTCAGTCTTCGTGAAACCAATGGTCGATTATATTTTGTTCGAAATGAGTCAATATTTAATCGATTGCCTTCACAGTGGTTGATGTAAATCAAATACTCATAGACAATACTGTCCCGAATAGAGGTGATAGTATTCACCCTCGTTTACCAAACGCATTCTCAAGTGTAATAGGCACTCGCTATTGATGTAATAGCCAAGGCCTATTATCTATTTTCGTATGTCGCTGATACCTTTAGCGAATACTAAAAACCTTGTTTTTATAGGAAAGATGATGGTAATACCTGAAAACAGCAGCATCGTTATTTTTGGTGCGTCGGGAGATCTAACTTACCGTAAGTTAATTCCTGCTTTGTACCACCTGTATGCTAGCAATCAACTACCAGAATCCTTTGCGATTCTTGGAGTGAGCCGTACTGAGTACAGCGATGAGTCTTACCGTGAGAAGCTGAAGAAGTCTCTTCAGGAAATGGAACAAACTGAACCAGAGACGCTGAATGCATTTATTGAACATTTGCATTACCAAGCGATCAACACTTCAGATGTAGACGATTACGCTCGTTTAGCACAACGTCTAGACAAACTTGAGCAAGACTACCAATTCGAAAACCACAATACTCTGTTCTACTTGGCAACGCCGCCAAGCTTGTACGGTGTTATCCCAGCAAACCTTGCTGCGCATGGCCTAAACGATGAAACAAACGGCTGGCGTCGTCTGATCATCGAAAAGCCATTTGGTTACGACTTAGCTTCTGCTCAAGCGTTAGATGAAGAGATCCATCATCACTTCCAAGAACACCAGATCTACCGTATCGACCATTACCTTGGTAAAGAAACGGTTCAAAACCTTCTAGTACTTCGTTTCTCAAACGCTATGTTTGAACCACTGTGGAACCGCAACTTCATTGATTACGTTGAAATCACAGGTGCTGAGTTCCTTGGTGTTGAAGAACGTGGCGGATACTACGACGGTTCTGGCGCAGTTCGTGACATGTTCCAAAACCACTTGCTACAAGTGCTAGCAATGGTGGGTATGGAGCCACCTGCACAAATTAACGCTGATTCTATTCGTGATGAAGTGGTTAAAGTGCTTCAGTGTCTTAAGCCATTAGAAGAAGATGATCTGCGTAAAGACTTAGTATTAGGTCAGTACACAGCATCAGATGTTCGAGGTCAGCACCTACTAGGTTACCGTGAAGAGCATGGTGTAGCGGATGATTCTCGTACTGAGACTTACATCGGTTTGAAAGCTCACATCAATAACTGGCGTTGGAATGGGGTTCCATTCTACGTGCGTACCGGTAAACGCTTACCTACACGTGTGACTGAAATCGTGATTCACTTTAAGAACACGCCACACCCAGTATTTGGTCAAGACGCACCAGAGAACAAGCTGATTATCCGTATCCAACCGGATGAAGGTATTCAGATGAGCTTTGGCTTGAAAGAGCCAGGTGCAGGCTTCAAAGCAAAAGAAGTGAAAATGAACTTCTCTTACTCTGACTTGCCTGAAACTCAGATGCTGACGGCTTACGAGCGTCTTCTTCTTGATGCACTGAACGGTGATGCGACTCTGTTTGCACGTACCGATGCGGTAGAAGCATGTTGGAAGTACGTTCAACCAATCTTAGACTTCAAGCAAGATCCTCAAGCACTGTTTGGCTATGCTTGTGGTACTTGGGGCCCACAGGAAGCAGATGAACTTCTGCAACGTGATGGCCGCGCATGGCGTTTCCCATGCAAAAACTTAACAGACACGGATTACTGCGAACTATGATCAACCACAAGATCTTTGAAACGCCAGAGCTAGTTGTTGAAAACCTAGCAAACGAAATGAAAGCGTACAGCGAGCAGGGTAAACCTGTTCACATTTCACTGTCTGGCGGTAGCACACCAAAAATGCTTTTCAAACTGCTGGCACAAGCGCCATACGCAGAAGGCATTCAGTGGAACAACCTTCACTTCTGGTGGGGTGATGAGCGTTGTGTTGCGCCGGATGATGCAGAAAGCAACTTCGGCGAAGCGAACGCATTACTTTTCTCAAACGTGAATCTTCCAGCAGAGAACATCCACCGTATTCGTGGTGAAGATGAGCCAAAAGCTGAAGCTGAGCGTTTCGCTAAAGAGATGGCTGATGTGATCCCTTCTGAAAACGGCACGCCTGTTTTTGATTGGATTCTGTTAGGTGTTGGCGCAGATGGCCACACAGCATCACTGTTCCCGGGTGTTACTAACTACCAAGATGAGAACCTGTCTGTACTGGCTTCTCACCCTGAGTCGGGGCAAATCCGTGTTTCTAAAACAGCAAAAGTTTTAGAAGCAGCAAAACGAATCAGCTACCTAGTACTGGGTGCAGGTAAAGTTGAGATCGTTAAAGAAATTCATACTACTCCTGCTTCAGAGTTGCCTTACCCGGCAGCGAAAATCCAGTCTAAAACTGGCGAGACAGAGTGGTTCCTAGATTCAAATGCAGCAAGTGCTATCGCATAAGTGCGACTAGCCGCAAGGAGATATAAATAATGAAAGGTGATATCGGTGTAATTGGCCTAGCAGTAATGGGTCAGAACCTTATCCTAAACATGAACGACCACGGCTTCAAAGTTGTGGCTCATAACCGTACTGCTGCGAAAGTAGACGAGTTCCTAGAAGGCCCAGCTAAAGGTACTAACATTGTTGGTGCTTACTCTCTAGAAGAGCTAGTTGAGAAGTTAGAAGCACCACGTAAAGTGATGCTTATGGTTCGTGCTGGTGACGTTGTAGACACGTTCATCGAAAACCTAATCCCACTTCTAGACGAAGGCGACATCATCATTGATGGTGGTAACACTAACTACCCAGACACTAACCGTCGTGTAGCGCATTGTCGTGAGAAAGGTATCCACTTCATCGGTACTGGTGTATCTGGTGGTGAAGAAGGTGCTCGTTTCGGTCCTTCAATCATGCCAGGCGGCGCGGCTGAAGCTTGGGAAGCGGTTAAACCAATCTTCCAAGGCATCTCTGCAAAAACTGACGCTGGCGAGCCTTGTTGTGACTGGGTTGGTAACGACGGTGCTGGTCACTTCGTTAAGATGGTACACAACGGCATCGAATACGGTGACATGCAGCTTATTACTGAAGCTTACCAGTTCATGAAAGATGGCCTAGGTATGTCTGCTGACGAGATGCAAGCAGTATTCGCTGACTGGAACAAGACTGAGCTAGACAGCTACCTAGTTGAAATCACTGCAGACATCCTTGGCTACAAAGATGAAGACGGTGAAGCTCTAGTTGAAAAGATCCTAGACACTGCAGGCCAAAAAGGTACGGGTAAGTGGACAGGTATCAACGCACTAGACCTAGGTATTCCTCTAACTCTTATCTCTGAGTCTGTATTCTCTCGTTGTCTATCTGCACTGAAAGATCAACGTGTTGAAGCTGAAACTCTATTCGGTAAGACAATCACTCCAGTTGAAGGCGACAAGCAAGAGTGGGTTGATGCACTACGTCAAGCTCTACTAGCTTCTAAGATCATCTCTTACGCTCAAGGCTTCATGCTAATGCGCGAAGCGTCTAACGAGAACGGTTGGGATCTAAACTACGGTAACGTAGCACTAATGTGGCGTGGTGGTTGTATCATCCGTTCTGCATTCCTAGGCAACATCCGTGATGCGTACGAAGCAAACCCAGACATCGCGTTCCTAGGTTCTGACGAGTACTTCAAAAACATCCTACAAAGCAGCCTAGCGGCATGGCGTAAAGTAGCAGCGAAATCTCTAGAGTCTGGTATTCCAATGCCATGTACGATTTCTGCGCTATCTTTCCTAGACGGCTACACAACTGCACGTCTACCAGCTAACCTGCTTCAAGCTCAACGTGACTACTTCGGTGCTCACACTTACGAGCGTACTGACCGTCCACGTGGTGAATTCTTCCACACAAACTGGACTGGTACAGGCGGCGACACTGCTTCTACAACTTACGACGTATAATCGTAGTGAGAAGCTGTTAAGAGTTCCGACGCTCTTAAAGGTGAAAGCAAAAAATCAAAAGGATGCCAATTGGCATCCTTTTTTGTTGGCTGTAGTTTAGTTAACGCTTGATATTAGATTGAGATCTTGCAGGTTAAGTACTAGGGCGTGTTGATCTTTCGTGGTTAAATTTTGTTCGGGATAAAAGCGTTTTAATCGCGGCGAGGGGGAAGTAGCCTAGTCATTCTAAGCAAATCTCCCTCAACAAAGAGTAACACGCTTTTTGCGGGGGCGCCCAGCTCGAACCCTTCGGCAGCGTTTGCTGGTCATTTCTACTGCGTTATCGGCTTCTCATGTAGGCTAGCTACACGTCAAAGCCTCTGCCTTGTATAAATACCCAGTAACTCGCTGCAAAAACCAGCTCGAAAGAACAACACGCCCTAACTAAGCTGTCATGGCTTGCGGTTGAATGTCGTCGTTATATTGCTTTCTAATTGACAGGAAGTAATCGAGATTTTGCTTCAGAGCTTTGACGCATTGCGGGTCAAACATCGAGCCATTATTTGATTCAATATAATCCATCACTTCACTGATTGACCAAGCCCGCTTATAAGCTCTTTTGCTCATTAGCGCATCGAACACATCCGCTAAGGTTACGATTCTCGCTTCTAGTGGTATGGACTGCTCACTTAAGGCATCCGGTAAGCCTGTACCGTCAAACCTTTCATGGTGATGACGCACGATATTCTTAAGGAATTGTATTTCGTCAGAACACATCGAATTATAATGGGAGAGTGAGACTACATCATTGATCATTTCTTCACCATACAAAGTGTGATTGTTCATTATCGCTCTTTGCTTATCAGTGAATCGCTCTGTACTAAATAGAATTTTATCGGGAATCCTGTATTTGCCGATGTCGTGGAATGGTGCGTAAAGCCGAATACGATGAATGAACTGATTAGTGATGTCAGCGTTACTGTGTGACAAGGTACGAGCCAACTGTTCGCTGTATTTACCCATTCGAATCAAATGTTCTTTGGTCTCAGGATCACGAGCATGTCCAATATTGAGTGCGATGGCCAACGAAGATTGAAAATGTCGCTGTCGTTCAAACAGTTGAATGAACAAACTCGAAATAACTTGAGCGAGATAGGCGGCATCGCTTTGAACTAATGTTTCATCAAAGAAGTTGGTTGATGATGCGTTAATAAATACAAAGCCAAGGCTGTGTTCTTGGTATTGAATGGGCGTGGTATAGCTGCTTCGATGTCCAAGTTTAATGAGGTTGGAAACCTGTCTGGTTTGGTGAACCGAAGTTAGATCGTTGATGATTCGAATATCGAGGGATTCAGCTAATCGAGAAAGTGCCGATTCTGGTTTGATTTCCTGCTCGATGTGTCGATGCTCAGCCTCTTTACTAAGGGCGTCTGCGACAAAGTAATCGGAAGCCTTATTGTCACTGCAAAGTATGACCGAAAGCCGAGATAATATGGGGTAATGTTCGCGAGCTAGCCGAAAAAGGTCATTAACAATGGCGATAATGTCCTTATCTTGAGCCGCTACTCTGTTGATCTGGGAGTAGTCAAACATGTTACAAGCCAACCTTTAATTATAGTTATATCATTGTTTCTTATTAGTATTTTTGTTTCATTAGTCTCGAATAAACCATAGCACTGCGTGCGGATAAAAGATAATAACAATAGTAAATAAATGGTTATTTCAGTGTGTTCTCATTAATTCTGTTAACTTGCACATAGGTGGTGTTACAACCAATTAATGACCAACTATGAGGTTATGCCTAGGATGGTTGATGAAGGTTTTTAAATTAAATGAAAAGATAAATAGGATAACTGACATGCTTTATGCCATCATAAAGGCATAAAGAAAGGCAATGGACATAATGCCTAAGTGATTGAGCTAGAAGCGGTCATTGATGATGGTGTTCTAGCGTATATTCAAGGTGGCGAGCTGCCTTGAAAAAGGTAATGTTATGACTGAAGAAGAAAGAATTGAACTGCAACAAAATAACCCGCTACACGGCTTAAAGCTTGAAACCATGATCACTGAGCTAGTGGATCACTATGGTTGGGAAATTTTGGATGCAGCAATGCGCATGAACTGCTTTAACACTAAGCCAACTATCGCAAGTGCTGTTAAATACCTTAAGAAGACTGAGTGGGCTCGTGAAAAGGTTGAAAACTTCTACCTTTACCGTTTTAAGCGTATGCCCAAAGCGTCAGACATTGAATACCAGATGCCACCTCGCTCAAGAACGTTCCGACATGGTTTAGAGCCTCGTGAACCAATGGAGTTAACGGTAGAGTCGATTCAAGCTTCACAAGCTAAAGCAGCTTCTGCTTTTAAAGCTCGTCGTGGCGGCAACGGTCGTAACTTTCGTCGTTAATAAAAACGACGCCGTTAAATAAAGCGAAGCCAATAATGACTCGTTAAAAAGCCTATCGCTGGATAGAGCAGCTAACTAAAGTGATTATTACAAAATACAAAAGGAGCCTAAGCGCTCCTTTTTTCGTGTGTTCAGGTTAGTGCTATTGAGCCTTAAGCTTCGCGATTTCTCTTTTGGTTCTTCCAAAGATCGGCGACATAAACGATAGCGCTGACCAGTAAGAAGAGCGCTGACACAGAAAACAGAGCGGGCATTTTTAGGATCCACGCGAATGTGGCAGCAAGAAAAGCGACAAAGCAAATGAGTCGACTTGATGACATGACATGACCGAGTTTAATGTTCATAACGCCTCCTAATGAAGTCTCATTTTCGACAGGAGAATTATCCCACTTTGTTCATAATAAAGGCTAAAAAATAGCCTAAATTAATATCAAATTTACTAATTCGATGACGGTATTCACACATTCCAATCTGGCTATTATATAAGCAATAGAATAGCGGTCTGGCTAGTTCGAGAGTAACGTTGTGTAGATAGTCACTCTTGCGTGAGTAACAAAAATTCCGCGTTTAACTGGCGTAAAAGAAGTAGGCAGTGATTAGAAAACTCGCAATGATCACTGTGTTTCGAACATATTGTTGTGGAATGCGGCGAGAGATCTTCGCTGAGTAATAGCCACCAACCAATGTCCCCATTAAAACCGCCATGCCAGAGGGCCAATCAATCGACCCATTGACGTTAAAAAACACAATTGCTGCAAGCGAGGCACAAGCTGAAACCAGCAGTTTGATCCCATTCATTACATTGATATTGGTGTAACCAGCAAGAGCTAAATAGCTTAATGTCACTATGCCTAATCCTGCGTTGAAATAGCCGCCGTAGATACACACAACGAGTAGTAATAGTGCTGAAAAAAAAGCCCCAGCGCTGGTGGCGTGTTTGTGTTTTTCTGTGGCGCGCTTAAGCCATTTGTTTAGTGTTCCGCCAAAAGTGAAAAGCAACGCTGCAAAAAGCAGTAACCAAGGTACGGACTGAGTAAATAAAGCTTCGGGTGTGTGTAATAACAAGAAAGCACCAAGACCACCACCTAGTACGCACAAAGCGATGGTAAGCTTTAGCTGCTTGGTACCCGATTGGATCTCATGACGCAGTGCATAAGCGCCACTGATGTAGCCTGCACATGATGCAAAGGTATTGGTCGCGTTTGCGGCTATTGGTGGAACACCAGCAAATAATAAGGCAGGGAAGGTGATAAAGCTTCCGCCTCCTGCAATAGAGTTAAGCACACCGCCAATCACGCCTGAGAGAAATAGAATCAACCAATCCATAGTTTTGAGTCCAATGCGTTAAATGACTGGTTACCTTACTTTATTTTGTTAAAAATATCAGAGCTGAGCGTGTTGAAGGTGCTAGTTTGTGAGTTTGCTACCATCTTTAACTGCTGGTTCGTATTGAAAGTCGAAATGAAAAAAGGAGCCAATGGCTCCTTTCGTTGAGGTTTAATTGACTTGGTAGAGCTTTAAACTTCCACTGGTTTTGCTCTAAAGCTTTTAAATAGTTTCACTAGAATCGGGCTAGATAGAACCAATACCGCAAGGATAGTGAATGTCATCGTGATAGGGCGCTCCCACAGGAAGCTTAGTTCACCATCGCTGATCATCAGCGCACGTCTTAGATTTTCTTCCATCAAACCACCTAAGATAAAGCCAAGCAGTAGCGGCGCTAGAGGGAAGTTAGCCAACCTCAACGCAATGGCAGCCATCGCAATAATCAACATTACAAATACATCCATGGTGTTGAAAGAGACCAAGTAAACACCTGTGATTGAGAAGAACAAAATCATTGGTAGTAATACGGTTCTCGGTACAGCCAGCAGTTTAGAGATGTACGGGATAAGCGGTAGGTTCAAGATAACCAGTACGATGTTACCGAAGTACATAGAGATGATTACCGACCAGAATACATCCGGGTGCTCGACAAATAGACGAGGGCCAGGTTGAATTCCATAAGCGATTAATGCACCTAGCATGATAGCGGTGGTACCAGAGCCCGGGATACCCAGCGTCAGTAGAGGAACGAATGAACCACTTGATGCTGCGTTGTTTGCCGATTCTGGAGCAACAAGACCACGAATGCTGCCTTTACCAAACTCTTTCTGTTTGTCTTTTGGTGCAAGGCTACGTTCCATACCATAGCTAAGGAAAGCGGCGATGGTCGCGCCAGCACCCGGAAGTACGCCAGTAAAAAAGCCAAGGATTGAAGAGCGAATTGAAACTGGAGCCACTTCTTTGATCTCTTCTTTGGTCACTTTCATGCTGCCGATATCAGACATCTTTTGGCTTTCTTCAGCACTGGTGTCTTTTTCTGGTTTAAGAATGCCCATTAAGGTTTCGCCCAGAGCAAAGGTTGCCATCGCCAGTAGTAGGAAGCTAAAACCGTCCATTAAGTCTGTTAGGCCAAATGTGAAACGCTCGACACCAACACCCTTGTCGATACCTACGGTTGATAGCATCAAGCCTAAGATAGTCATCATCCAGGCTTTGATAACCTGACCCGGGCCAGCAAACGCTGCTACAGCAGAGAGACCCAATAGCATCAGTGCAAAGTAGTCTGAAGACTGGAAGCTCAGTGACACGCTTGCTAGCGCCGGAGCTGCAATCAAAAGCATGATCGCTGAAAGCGTACCGCCAGTAAAAGAAGAGTATGCAGCAAGGGCTAGTGCTTTACCTGCTTGACCTTTTTGCGCCATTGGGTAGCCATCGAAAGCGGTTACAACCGTAGAAGAACAGCCCGGTGCATTGATTAGGATTGATGATGTCGAGCCGCCAAATACCGCGCCGTAGTAAACACCTGCCATCAAGATTAGGCCAGAAGAAGGGTCTAGGCCGTATGTAATAGGGATCATCAACGCGATTGCTGAAATTGGACCTAACCCCGGAAGCATACCGATGAAGGTGCCAACGAAACACCCCACAATTACCATCATGATGTTCATTGGCATCACAGCGGTCGAAAGTCCTTGTAAAATTCCGTCTAACATAATGTTATCCCTACCAAAGAGTGAAGATTAAACCAGGCTCTAGGTAGATATCTAAGCCTTGAGTTAATAAAAGAAAGAACGCGATAACGAAAGGGAACGACGCGCCAAATAAAACCGCTTTACGACGCTCACCCAACAGGTAAAAGCCTGCAAGTAAGAAGAAGCTGGTTGCTAAAACAAAGCCAAGATAAGTCAGCCCAACACCGTACAGTGCCATTAACACCAAGAAGCCAATCAGCAGTTTCCAGTTCAGCGGCGTTGCGTCGCATGTGACTTTCTTATCCGGTTGTCCTGTTATTAGCAGGATCAATGAAAGGCCAATGCCGATAAACGTCAACAGGGTAGGTAAGGTTCTTGCTGTGAAGGGTTCGTACTCGTCACCGGGAAACAAAGGAATCAGCGTGGTTTGGTAGCCGTAGCACAAGCACGCCAGCATAAAGATCATGGCTCCGATGCGATCCTTCGAAAGCAAAGATTCCTTACTCAGAAATTTGGTTGGTAAGTCCGACATATCCAACTCCATTTGGGGTGTATAGAAAGTAAAAAAGCCGTACATGAGCGAGTTAATGAAGAATGTCTGGGATCACTAACCAAAAGTGAGCGAATTACAGTGCTGCTTTAGCCACTTGCGTCTACAACGAATCGGCAAGCTTTGGTAATACGTTACGAATAAACAAAGGAGTTTTAGTAAACTCATGTACGGCGAAACAAGGAAAGAGTAAGAGGGCACTATGACCCTCTATCGTTATTGGTTACTTCAAGAACCCTAGCTCACGCATTAGGTCGCCCATCTGTTTTTCTTGATCTTCTAAGAAGGCGTAGAAGTCTTGGTCTGCTTTGTAGTTGTCGATCCAACCGTTACGGTCGCGAACCACTTGCCACTCATCGGTCTTGTACATTTTGCCTAACGCTTCGTTCCACTCATCGATTTTCGCTTGGCTTGTGTTTGGAGCCGCGAAGAAGCCACGCCAGTTGGCAAATACAGTTTCGTTGCCGTACTCAGTTAGTGTTGGGATATTAGGCGCTGCTTCAAGACGTTTCGGAGCTGTTACTGCCAGTACTTTTACTTGTCCAGATTTAGACATCTCTAGCACTTCACCAAGGCCGGTTGATAGCAGTTGCGTTTCACCTGAAAGTAGTGCTGCCATCGCTTTACCACCAGCATCATAGGCGATGTAACGAACTTTCTTAGCATCAAACCCTTCGCCTTTAAATGCCGCTGCAACTACTAGGTGATCCATGCTGCCTCGCGCAGAGCCACCAGCGATTTTTACTTTACGAGGGTTACTTTCGAACTCTTTTACTACGTCTTCCCAAGTGTTGTATTTAGAATCCGCAGACGCAACGATCGCACCATAGTCAGCAATCGTTGCAGCAACCGGTGTTAGGTCGCGGAAAGATTGAGGGAAGATACCTGTTAGTGAGCGAACAACGATAGGGGTAGAGTTCACCATTAATGTGTCTTCTTGACGTTGTGCCGTTTCAATTAGGTGAGCAATTGCTTTACCGCCGCCACCACCAGATAGGTTTTGGAAAGAGACATTTTCTACGATGTCTGATTTCACTAGTACATCACCAGTACCACGCGCAGTCATATCCCAACCGCCACCAGCGCCGCCAGGGATTAGGAAGTGGATTTTTTCTACGTCTGCAGCAAAAGTGTTGAAAGAAAAGGTTGCTGCGATAATAGAAGCCGCAAGAGTAGGTTTCAGTGCCTTGAACATGGTTCACGTTCCTTATGTAGGGGATCTCTTCAATGGAGAGAAACTTATGTTTTATATCTAGCTGCTAAACATCACTTTTGGGTGTTGCTAAGCAGATGAAGTTAAAGTTAACGGTGTGTTAACAAAATGTCTTCAATGCGGCGATATTGAGGATAAAGAACATTGGGTGAATAAAGTTCATAAAGTTCACGGTGACGTGTTTTTGTCCATTTACTGTTGAATGATATCTGGATTCTAAAATCGTAGTTATTGTCTCAGAATGATTGAATTCATTGACAAAGGTTGGATTTAACTAGCGTTTTCTACTCGAGTGCATTGGTTGTTGGTCTATATTGTTAGATGTGACTACGATAACTATTTCTGCAAAAGAGTCAGGTGTATAGAGGTGTTAGATTTTAGATGTGGAATAATGAGTTACTATAGTTGATATGCAACTTAATTGGTATTGATTGCGCTAGGCTGTTAACTTTTTAGTTGGCGATTATTCAAGGATGAAATAATGGCATTAAAAAAAATTTCGTTACGCTTTACCGTTGGAACAATGTTCATACTCGCGACTGTGCTAACGGCTGTGGTTGCGGTCTCTCTTCAATACTACTTCAGTAAAAAAATGGCGACGGAGAATACTCTGTCAAAGTTGACGATGGTATCTCATGACCTGAGTGATTATATCGGCGCGATTGACTCTGACGCAGCCAACACCGCGCGTTTACTTGCTACAGTGATACGATCTATCAGTAACAAAATATCGAAAGAAGAGTCGCGTAGTATTCTTTCTGAAGCCATTAAAGATAACCCTATCTTTTATAGTATTTACATTGGCTCATCCGATGAAAATTTCTTCCAAATTATTAACCTAGAATCTGCCCCTGTCGTTAGAGAGAAAATCGGTGCACAACAAACGGACCGTTGGGTTGTGGTTGAGATTCATAATAGAGGGGAGGAGCGCGTCCGTACGACGAAATATTTTGACCAGGAGTTTACGCTAAGAGACTCAACTACGGAGCAGAGCAACTACTTTCCAACGACCAGGCCTTGGTATGTTTCTGCCAATGTTCAGTCGGTCGAAAAAACTCAGCCATATCTTTTTCAGCATTTACAAATTACCGGGCAAACTTATTCTTTAGCGTTTGATGCGAAAATCGAATCTGAAGTTCAACATGTGATTGGTATTGATATTGTGTTGTCTTCTTTGGCTAGCAAACTCTCAGGTACGGCGCTTGGTTTAGCAGAAGACAGTAAGGTTGAGTCTTTCTTATATTCGAAATCGGGTAATATTATTGCGTCTAACCTCAAGGTTAACAATCAGGAATTGGAGTTTGATGTATCCACATTGATGCTATCGTCTGAACAACAAACCTTGGTTAACGATACCCCTCCGCTGTTAGTGTCTAATCAAAATGATTGGGGGCCGATGGACTTTTCAGTGGCGGGAAAGCCAAACGGCTATGCGATAGACCTTCTTAACATGATTGGTGAGATGACAGGGATCAGGTTTGAATTTGTTAATGGTTTCTCTTGGGGCGAGCTTGTCAGTAAGTTTCAAGAAGGAAGTATTGATGGCCTGCAATCGGTTCAAAATTATAAAAATAATGGCATAGATGGCCTATACACGACTCCAATTTATGAATTGCCATTTTCTGTCGTGACAAGGGGCGGTGCGAAGGTTGTCACTAATTATGCCGAGCTTGAGGGTAAAAAAGTTGCCATTTTATCTGGGTGGTCAATTATTCCTAAGTTAAGAGAGGACTTTCCGAACATTGATTTAGTTGAATTTGAAAACCTAGAGTCTGCATTTAATTCAATTGAAAGCGAAGAGAACTTTGCTTTCTTAGAAGCTGAACCCGTACTCTCGTTTGCATTAGATAGGTTTTTCCAGCCAGGCCTTGTTGTCAATGGGACTCTAGAAGATCTAAAACAGAACTACTCAAATCAATTCCATTTGGTGCTGCAGAGCAAGCATAAACAATTGCTTCCAATTATTGATCAAGCTATCAGCAAGTTAAGTGGTGAACAACTTGATGCCTTAGCAAAAAAGTGGCTGCATGATACCGGCTTTAATACGAATACGACTGTTCCTTATACTGAACTTTATGATTTGACTAAGGAAGCAACGGTTGAAGGCAGTATGGTAAGGGTAGAGTTGAATGGTGAGATTAAGCATCTCTATTTAAAGAAAATAGACACGGGCGAACACTACTCTGAATATTTTGCGGTATTGATTCCCGAATCTGAAATCTTTAGTACAGTCAATAAACGTCTAGCAACCTCTGTTGGTATAACGATGTTACTGATGAGTTTGACGTTGCCTATTGCTTGGGGTTTTGGTGCACCGATAGTGCGTCCTATTCGTCAATTAGAGGAGGAGACTCATAAGATCAAGATGCGTGATTATGATAGTGTCGAGCTTGTTGACACTCGAATCAAAGAAGTATGGGAGCTGTCTGTGGCAGTGAAAGGCATGGCGGCAGAGATTAAGCAGCATGAACAGACACAAGAGGCGTTTGTGGAGTCGTTTATCAAGCTTATCGCCCAAGCTATCGATGATAAATCCGCTTATACGGCAGGGCACTGTAATCGTGTACCAGAACTCGGCTTGATGTTGGCTGATGCAGCTGAGAAATCACAGTCCGATCATTTCAAAGATTTTGAGTTTGAAAATGATGATGAACGTCGTGAATTCAGAATTGCGGCTTGGTTGCATGACTGCGGAAAAATAACAACGCCGGAACACATCGTCGATAAAGGTACGAAGCTTGAGGCCAACTACAACCGAATTCACGAGGTGAGAACTCGATTTGAGGTATTGTGGCGTGATGCTGAAATAATAGCATTAACGAAACAGCTTGAAGGCAAGCTAGCGAACAAACAAATCCAAACAGAGTTGGCTGAAGCGCAACAGAAGCTACAAGATGATTTTGAGTTTATCGCGACGTCTAATGTTGGTGGTGAATTCATGAGTGATGACAAAGTTGCTCGTATTCGCTTGATAGCTGAAACGACTTGGACGCGTAACTTTGATGATCAATTGGGTTTATCGCCAATAGAGGCGATGAATCGGGTTCCTAGCTCAAGCTTACCCGTTATAGAGCAGCTTTTAAGTGATAGACCAGAACACATAGTCAAACGAGACCGACCATTAGAGTTTGATCCAAAGCATCAGATAAAAATGGATGTACCTGAACATCTATATAATCTCGGTGAGGTCTACAACCTGTGTATTGCTCGTGGCACTTTAACGGCCGAAGATCGATTCAAAATCAATGAGCATATGATAGGTACCATCAAAATGCTTGAAAGCCTGCCATTCCCGAAAGAACTTAGACGAGTGCCGCGCTATGCGTCGACTCACCATGAAACGCTAAAAGGTACAGGCTATCCAAGAAAGCTGACTGCCGAAGACCTTTCTATTCCAGAGCGTATCCTAGTTATATCGGACATTTTTGAGGCGCTGACCGCTGCTGATAGACCTTATAAGAAAGCGAAGCCAATCAGCGTTGCCATCGACATCATGCACAAAATGGCTTTGGATGAACATATCGACATAGAACTGTTTAGGCTGTTCCTAACGAGTGGGACCCACATTCGATACGCTGAAACGTACTTGAAGCCAGAGCAAATAGACAGCGTCGACGTATCGAAATATCTCCAGAAAAGTGCAGCGGCTTAATACATCTAAGTTAAAAGGTGCTTCACTACTCGATGCAAATTAGGTGAATACGCGGTTAACCTTTAACTTGGCAGGGTTCAAAAGCGCACTCAATTGGTGCGCTTTTTCTATGCAATATCACTATGTGTCAAGAAGTTCGCAGAAAAACAAGATGAAAAAAAATCTCATTTTTTGAAGTAACAATTTATCGCTTGGTAACCCAGATTAATAAGGAGCTCACTTGGTAATTTCATCAATAAAAAACTAAAAAACTTCTAAATTACACGCCTTTTAGTCCTCATTTCACCTTCCAACTTATTGAATTTAAGCACTTTTCATCTTTCACGGTGAATTACGCGGTAATTCGAGTTTTCTTGATTAAGATTCTGAAAAATTTTTGAAGAATCCATTTTGTCATGTTTAAGCCAAGAACCATTAATGCTGTGTTCTTACTGCCATGTAGTTTGGCTGTGAGCCTAGCATGTTATGCAAACCCATTAGAGGGGAACCAACTAAAACCCGTAGAGGTAGCTTCAACCGTACAAGCTAACAACGTGCAAGTTAGCAATGAGCAAGCGACGGTAAAAAATACCTTTGTTACGTTTTCAGCTTATCAAGTCGATGAAGCGCTGCTAAATATCATTACTAGCATGAGCACCTATTGTCGTGAGGTTGAGCTAGGGAAGGACGAGCTTCAGTGTGGTCCATACAGTGATGCGGAGTGGAAAACGGTAGAGCCACTTATTGCTGAATTGACCGATCACCAATATCAGGCCCGCAAGGGGCTAGATAGTGCTTCGTTGCCAAACCTAGCGTTGGACGAGAACAAGCTTAACGAAGTTAGCTCTTATGTTGCTCCCATGACTTCTGAAATCGTGACTGTTGCTCAACAGCAGTCTGAACAGGGCAACATTCGCGCCTACCAAGAGCAAGTACCATCTCGTTTAGTGGCTGCTGGTGTGAGTGAAACAGAAGACTGGTTATCTGAAGCTTTTGGTGGCGCGCAGTTTGATTTAGGCGTCTCTTTAGCGAAAGGCAGCAAATGGCAAGTTGATCAGGTTGAAAGCCTGTTCCCTTTTTGGCAAGCCGACAATAAATCTTTGTGGTTTATTCAAGCGGGTGCGGTGTTTAACCAAGACGACTTCCATGGCCGAGACTTTTCGCACATTGGTACGGGTTATCGTCAACTCGCTGAAGATGAGTACTACGGGGTAAACACCTTTATAGATTATGACCACCAGCGCTATCACCGAAGAATGAGCTTAGGTGTTGAGTACGGGGTGGGTTACGGAAACATGAGCTCCAACTTCTACTTTCCTCTGTCGAATTGGAAAGATTCGCCGGACGAGTATGAAGGGATGAACAGCCTTGTTGAAAAGCCTGCGAAGGGTTGGGATCTCACGCTAGAAAGCTATCTGCCGATGGATACACGCTGGAAGTTGAGTGGTACAGCGGGTCAATACCTTGGTCGATACGTAGAACATCGCGATGGCAGTAACCCGACCAAAAACCCGTTGCGTTTCGAGTTAAATACCGAGTTTAAACCGACCAAAGAGCTGGCGTTCTCGTTGGGATACCAAAACGAGGAAGGGGCAAGTGAACAGTGGATAGCTGGTGTTAACTATACCTTGTCTCTTGGCGGTTTTTACGAGCCTGAGCGCCGTGAAGTTTTCCAAAGCTCATTACCAAAACAAGACCGTTTAACGGACTTTGTTGAACGTGACCATAACATTGTTTTGGAATACAAACAGAAATACGCAGAGATCAGTATTCGTCTGCCTGAATCGGTGGTGGTTGCAGAAAACTCTCAGCAGTCATTAGCGGAGTGGATGGAGGTGAAAGGGGGGCCTGACATCGTCTCTTACACCTGGTTAGGTACTGCTAATTCGTATCTGGACAGTCAGAGTGCTTCGGTACCTTTATTTACCGCGCCAAGCTACAGCTATGACGGCAACAATACACTGTCGCTCAAGGTTCGATACAAGCTAAAAAGCGGCCAAGTTAAAGAGTCTAACACCATGTCGATTACGGTCACTGACAGTAAGTTTCTTGAGTCAATTTCGTTTGAACCAGAAACCGCGACCGCGGGTGAAAGCATCGTTGCGAGTGCCTTATTGAGCAAAGCCGTTGCCGATATCCCGGTGACCTATCAAATCACCGCTGAAGACTTAACATCTTTGACGTTGGATGGTGAGACGTTAGAGCTAGAACCGAACCAAGCGAACTTCGTTTACCAAACCGTCACCAATGAAGAAGGCATTGCTGAGCTGGTTTTACTGAGTCATGTGGCGCAATCCGTTACGGTAACAGCAATTTACGATCAGAACGAACAAGACGCAAAGCAAGGCAATATCGAGTGGTTAAAGGGCAGTGTCTATCGTGTTGACCTGTTTCATGAAGGGCACCATCTAGATGAAGACCTATTCACGACAGAAGCCATCACGGCTTATGTGTTCGAAGATGAAGCGGCGGTCTTAGACCTTTCTCAATACTCGTTCCAATGGTTCCGAAGAGAGCATGATACTCAAAACGAATTCACCAAGGTGGCGAACGCCAATCAGCAAAAGTATGTGTTGAAAGGCGAAGACCAAGGGTTCCAGTTCAAAGTCCAAGTGACAAAGAAAAAAACGTCGGATTCAAAGTCGGCGACAAACAACAAGTAATTCATAACTAACAATAAAACATGAACGTTTTCGTTCAGAAAGGAAAGACAATGAAAAAATCAATGATCACTATCGGCCTACTTATGGGTGGTTTTACAGCAACAGCAGCTTGGGCTATCGACAGCGTTGCCACTGCACCTGTACAAGGCCACAAACCAACAGTAACGGCTCCTGCGGTGACGACAACTGATATTTTATGGACACCTGCGGATATTGAAGTCGAATTCGATGCCCCGACTCTTGAAGACCAAGACGAAGATGACATCACGAATGTGACGTACTGGCTAGAAGATGCGAGTGGCAAAAAATACGCAAAAGTTGATAAAGCTGAGATCAGTAAATTGAACAGCGGCGTTCTAACATTCGAAAATTACAATGAACTCAAAAACAAAGAATTAAACCTAGTGTGGCAAGTTCATACTCAATACGGCTACCCATCAACAACGCTTGTGTCTAATGAAATGACTTCGAACAGCTTCACGGTTGGTGCGAAGACGGCTCTTACCATCAGCGGTACAGCTGAAGTGGGTCAAACTCTGACGGTACACGCGGATGACGGTGCGGTTGTTGACCTGGCTAAAGCAGATGTGACGTTCACACTGACAGAAAATGAAACAGACACAGCTGGCCTTTACCCGAAAGGCGATGCTGAAGCTGCGATTCAAGCGGCGCTGGTTGACGCCGGTAATGACCTAACATTCGTATTACCGAAAGAGGCACAAGGTTACACGATCACTGCGTCTATGAACGAAGAACCAATTACGCGTGCTTCACTACGTTAATCCTTTGAGATTGCTTTAACCACTAACCAAGCGGGCTGTTTTCAGCCCGCTTTCTCTCGATAGGGGTACAACCATGATACGTCAATCCATCATCACTATTTTGGCTTTATGCTGTTCTTGGTCAGCGATGGCAGAATGCCCTGAAAACCAAGTTTGCTCTAACCACACGCCAGCCATTTCAGGCCACGGTTACCCAACTGATATGCCTGAATGGAATGTCGCACCGAGTGAGAACAACACCATCGGCACTGGCCCTATTTCCGTTCGTCCTATTCAAGATCTCGATCCCGATGGCGATGAGGTCATTGCTGATTCAAAAACCTACCAGTGGTGTAATGATCAGGGAGAGTGTTTTGCGAGTTCGCCAACTCTGACCATCAACCCATCGGACATTGATAAGGTGTTTGATAAAGGCGTGGGCTTTAAGCCTCTGACCGTGACATACAGCGGCAAGGTTGACAAGGGCTACCCAGAAGCAACGCGCACTTTTGAAAGTGAACCGTTACCTGTGGCACTCGAGTACCCACCAGATGGCACCAAAGGCATCTGTTACGAAGCACAAACTGTCGATTTTATGAACCTTGCGTACGACAATATTGATTTAAATCTATCCGGAAGCAGGCAATATCGGTTGAGCTTTCCGACGCTGGCGTTTGATTTTTTGCCAGGGGTGGTAGAAAAGGAAGAATTGGTAAGTGAGGCAACCGTCAAGTTCAGCCCATCGACTCCAAAATTTCAAGACAAAAAGCTCCCCGAAACGCTGGTTGTTAACTTCTCATACGATGGTAATAACCCGATACCGATTACGCTGACCAAGCAACCGATTCCCCCTAGTTTTGGGCTAGTGATATATCAAACGACAGACAGCAACTTGGCTTTGCCTTATCCCGAGGCAAACCCTGAAATCACCATCAGTAACCTTCAATTCCAATTTACGATGGCGGGCAGTGACCAAGACAGAAGAAAGAGTATGGTCAATTGCCAACAGTTTGATCGCTAACCATCGAGACATAACCCAATCAGTTGGTGATGCTTTTTCAACTAACGAGCACTGAGGGCAAATAGATGCTTGCCTTCAGTGACTACCACCAGCTGTTTTTATACCAATCAGCTGTGGATATTACTCTAGTGTGGGATGGCAGGTTTGTTCTCGCCTTTATATTCCACTGCCTCAGTACCTATAAAATCACGATTCAACGCGCTAGCTTCTATAGCTCCTAGAGCAGGCCGACTTGTGCCTTTTAACCTTTTTACCTTTTTACCTTTTTATTTAACCACCAAGAGACCAACAACCATGAAATTTTCTCCTATTTACGCGGCATTGCTCACCAGCTTAGCCAGCATTTCAGCAGCTAATGCTGCTCAACACTCTCAAAACATTGCGGAAGGCTATGGCGCAGCCAATATTGACCCTCACCGTCAGTGTTTAGATTTCAACCCACATGGTGCCAGTCAATTCTGTGTGGCTAATTTTAAACCGGAAGGGCTTACTCTAGAGCCAAATCAAAAGGTATTGATTACCACGCCGGTATCGTTCCCGCAGGGTGAGTGGTACCAAGAGCAAGCCCCATCAAAGGTGGTGATTATTGGCTCTGATGCTCACAATTCCACTTGTTCGAGCTTAGGCAACAACCAGTGGTCTTGTGTGCTTCCTGAGTCTGATTTCTACAGCACGGGTATGGAAGTTGAGATGTGGGTGGCCGATGGCGTGCGCAGAATGTGGGGCGGTGAACTGACCGTCGATGATTTAGTGGAGCCGGTACCTATGGAGGCGTGTATTGACCGTGCAATTGCCTCGATTGAATTATGGAAACATCAGGGGTTTGATAGCTACCGTTATACCGCAGAAAAGCTGCACTTAGCGCTGGAAGGGCTACCGACCATCCCTTACCAAGACACCATCGATGAAAATGCTCTGATTCTGGACATTTTACACACCTGCGCGTTGCAAAGTGACTAGGTGCCTGCGCTTCTTAAGCCATAACACTGGCGATTCTTTCACTGAGTGAGCCCGCTTTCTACGAAGCGGGCTCACTTCTGCTAACTCATTGAATTAACAAGCTCTAAAAAAAACTCATAAAACCTAAACTAACGGTAATTCACTGTATTTCACGCCAAATCAAGCACAAGCTTGGCCTGTCTTTAAAGGTTGCTTGCTTTTGGCTGTGACTTCCAACAACGGCCATTTGGCTGACCGTATTCAATGGCATTCGTTGCTAACGAGCTCGAAGCGGTTGAGGTTTTAAAGGCCTTTATCTCCATTTAAATACTGTTATTTTCAAACGAAGAGACTGAAATCTTAATGAAATTTTCTCCTATTTATGCGGCGCTGCTAACCAGCTTAGCCAGCATTTCAGTAGCCCATGCTGCTCAACACTCTCAGAACATTGCTAACGAATATGGCGCGGACAATATTGACCCTCACCTGAAGTGTTTAGATTTCAACCCACATGGTGCCAGTCCATATTGTGTGGCTAATTTTAAACCGGAAGGGCTTACTCTAGAGCCAAATCAAAAGGTCTTACTCACCACGCCGGTATCGTTCCCGCAGGGTGAGTGGTACCAAGAGCAAGCCCCATCTAAGGTGGTGATTCATGGTTCTGATAATCACAATTCTACTTGTTCGAGCTTAGGCAACAACCAGTGGTCTTGTTTGCTTCCTGAGTCTGGTTACCACAGCACCGGTGTTCAGATAGAACTGTGGGTGGCCGATGGCGTGCGCAGAATGTGGGGCGGCGACCTTATCATGGACGATTTGATCCCTGATGCGCCTGAAATTGAAAACGCATCCGCGACATTTGCACCGGCAAAAGGTGAAAACCTGACCCGAGACGGCAAAATGTGGCTAGCGACCCAAACGCCAATCAATGTCACGTTAGACTTTGATTTAGTTAATGGCAGCACAAACAGTTTTGCTAACCAACCTATTCGAGTGCTGCTGGAAAAAACGGTCGGTACTGGCGAAGACAACACCACAACAGAGTGGGTAACGCTATCAGGCCAAAGCCAAAGCATCAACAGTGGTCACAACACCATCACGGGTCAGGTTATTCCTTCGCAAGGTTGGGATTCAGCGGCGTTCTACAGTGTATCGCTGGGTTATAAGCTGAACGACAATGACACACCGGTTTCTTTTGTTGATCCGCAAGGCCGCACCACAATGACAGGCCAAGGCGCTTACTTGAGTGCATCGCCAATGCGTATTGTCGATTCTAACAACCCAGACAGTACCTGTGTGTTGACACAAAACACCCCGGAGTCGTGTGACTTTATTGCCAACGGTAGCGGTGTAAAACTGACGGGTCTTAATGTATGGCAAGATGATGACAATCGACAAAGCATCCAAGCGGGCACCCAAACTAAAACGTTACAAGGTGGCCACGTAACAAACGACGTCGCGTTCGATCTTCAAACCACAGGCAAACAGACGTTTACTTGGAACAACGTTTCTACGGTTGTGACGTACAACACTGATGCCAGCCAAATTGTGCTTGCCGATGCAGATGCAACGAACGATGTGTTTTACGGCAACGCATACATTAATGGCGCGGTAACAAATATTACCAACAAAGGCAGCCGTAATGGCAGCCGAGAAATCCGTGATACGGGGATTCAATTGTCATTGGATACACTGGATCACAGTGCCATTTCAGGTTTGGAAAGTGTAACTTGGACAGCCGAATACCCGTTAGTTGAGCTTGTGAAGGTGTATGTACCTGAACTACCTAGCTTAGCTGAAGAAGCATTGAAACTGGTCGAGCAGACAATCAATAGCACTATTTTGGCGAATGCTTCTGAGTTCTCTGAAGAGGGCCAATTCTACCTTGATGTTGCGACACTCAATGATTCTATCGCAGATGCTGCTGCGAATTTAGGCGGCGAATACGCAAAATATCTTCCTCGCTTTGCTAACGTAGTATTACCACTGGATCTCGTCGCACATTACCGTGTACAAGGGGTTGGTAAGGTGAAGTCAAAACGCTTCAATATTGCTATCGGTGATCGAGGTAAGCGTATTCTCAATTTCTCTAGCGACGGAAGCGTTCAATGTCTGACAAATACGTATGGTCAATTTTCTTTCAAAGACTGTGATACTTCTATGCCAGTTGGCGAAGATACCGATGGAAACGTACTGTTTAAGTTTCTGCCTGCTGCATTAGGTACCATAAACCACCCAACGAATGTTTTTCAAATTCGCTCGATGGATCCTATTGCAGCCCCTGATGATTGCTTAACAGTGAGAGGTAACAAAGTTACTAGTGAACGATGCAGTGTCGATAGTGGTAAATCTCAGTTGTTTTCTTTCCAAGCGCAATCTGATCAACACCTAGAAGAATCCATCATTGCTTCGGGAAATACGTCTGAGATGACGATTACTTCGGTTGAAGATGGACGTATTTTTGACCGAAGTGGTGGCGGTGTTGATTGGACAGTTAAAGATGAGCTTATCATCTATCCAAAAAATGGTGACAAAGGCACACCAAATCAATACATGTTTGTTTCTCGTTTCGGTATTCAGAATGAAGCGAACCGACCACAAACTGTGCCAGTAGATTTAACCATGAGATGCCAAACGGGTGGTTCATTTTTTAATTACTGGAGCCGTATCCAGCTGACGGCGACCAACAACTCAGATTACGACGCGTATGTTCGTGTTAACTGGAATGAGCGTTGGGAACTGGTTCGCGCGGGCACAACCAGAATGGTCGATAACCGCTTAATGAATATGCCGGTCGCTTTCGACCAAGTGTATCGTTTCTTCCCAGAGTTTAACCCACACAATGCATTCTTCTCTTTGCCAGCGAATGAAACGAAGTGTGAAGCGGGAATGGGCCGACCAAATCTTGATTTCACTGAGACGAAGAAAGGTTACAACGCTTGGACAGTCGCTCCTGAATAATAGTTTGTAAGCATATGGAGCAAGGTGACAAACCTTGCTCCTTTTTTGATTTTTACGAATAACACTGATTCTCTATTTTTGAGTAAACCGATGAAAAATACATTATCAATCTCGATTGCAAGCGCCGTTCTAGCGTTAAGCAACCAAGCCATTGCAGCACCAAGCGTGGATATTGAAGGGGCGACACTACAAGGCCTAGCGCATTCGCCGGTGGGCTATTCATCACAAGTCGATGCGTTTATGGGCGTAAAATATGCTTCAGCAGAACGCTTTCAGGCCCCCAAGCTTAGTCACTTTGAAGCTGGCGTTCATTATGATGTGACTTCTGCAGGGGATATCTGCCCGCAAATACCTCACACAATGGAAGCGAACGGCGTAGTACAAGAAACACAAAGTGAAGACTGTTTAAATGCGAACGTTTGGCGCCCATCTGGGGTTGAGCTAGGTGAAAAGCTTCCCGTTTATGTGTTCATTCATGGCGGTGCATTTGAGCTAGGCTCTAGTACAGTTAAGCAGTTTGATGGCGCGAAGCTTGTTGCTAAAAATGCAGATGAGGGCAACCCCTTTATTCTAGTTAGCATGAATTACCGTTTGGGTATTCTTGGTAGCTACTACAGTGAACAACACTCTGGTAACTACGGTATCCAAGACCAGAAGGCGGCGTTGCAGTGGATTCATGCCAATATTGATAGTTTTGGTGGCGATGCCGACAACATTACTTTGTTTGGTGAAAGTGCAGGTGCGATGTCGATTGGCATCCAATTAATGGATGAGCAACAAAACTCTCACCTGTACCAACGTGCCATCATGGAAAGTAATCCATATGGCGTTAAGTACAAAGATGCCGAGTCAGCGAAATGGGTAGCGGGTATTGTTCAAGATAAGCTTGGAAAGGACAAAGACATTACTAGCGTGCCTTTTGAAGAGATCGTGGATGTTCAAGTTCAAATGAAAGCTGTAGCAACGCAGCTGAACAGCTTGACCAGTATTACCCCTAAAACGGCCGGTCTGTTATCTTGGGCACCTTATGTCGATGGAGAGATTATCCCGTATCAGCCGAGTGAACTAAAATCGGTAAATGGTGTTGATGTGACGCTGGGTTTCAACCAAGATGAGTCGAATATCTTTGTTGCGCCGTTTGATGCGCTTCTTGATTTACCAGGCAGTTATAATTCACTGATCGATCTGTTTTTCGGTGCAGATAAGGGTTCTATGCTACGTGAGATTCCAGAGTTCAAATTAAGCTTCTGGAATAGTACCGCAGCAAAGCGTAAAGCCAATGCCCGCAAACTAATGAATCAAGTGCTGTTTGCTTGTTCATCTCAACAGGTTGCGCAAAACTTGGCTGCAGGTGGTTCGAATGCGGCGCTATACCAGTTCAACTATCAACCTGACTTTAGCCTGTGGCCCGACTACTACGTACAGAGCTTTGCCAAAACGTGTAAGCCATCTGAGAGCTCATGTCATGGTGCAGAGCTTTCTTTTATTTTCGGTAATGAGGTGAATGCAGTATCTGGACCTGCTGAATTTTCTAATAAGGATAAGTCTGTTAAAGATGATCTTATGTCACAGTGGTTACAAACCTCGACATTCACACCATACGTTTTAGAAAAAGACAATGTGACGGTCTTTAACACTAACGGTGAGTTTGTTACGGAAAATGATTGGGACAACACGCTTAATGCCAGCTTATGTGAACAAGTAAACCAAGTGATGGCTTTGTAACCTTAATACACAAGCATAAACCAGAACCCTGACCACTATTATTCTAAATTATTTGTTAGTTAAATGGTTAGGTATCAATCAAAAAGCCACAGTTTATGTATAAAACTGTGGCTTTTTTATTTTCTTAGTAAATCAAATAAATTTCAGGTCAAATAGTAAACGTTTTTCCTCTATTTTTGCGTAGTGATATGGGGTAATTAAATCCTTTCTAGGATTCATTTCAATTCTGATTGGGCGACTGTGTTTATCAAGTTGCTTACTAGGTATAATTGATCTGTGATTACAATCGATGTGATTTTATGAATCTAGATGCTTTAATGAGGTTTTTCTATCAATGAATGTAGAATTTGATAGTGGGAAAAATAAAATAACTTATCGAGAAAAGGAATTACTGCTCAATAATAACGAGTTTAAATTAGCTATTCTTTTATTGGAAAAGCAAGGAGAAATGGTCGAAAAGTCGACCATATTAGATACAGTTTGGAAGAACAAGGTGGTGACTGAGGGGTCGATAAAACGAAGTATTTCGCTTTTGAGAAAGGCCTTTTATGATCTAGAGGCGAACGTTGAAATTACGGCATTCCGTGGTGTTGGTTACAGCATAAGCACTAAACTGAATGTGTTTATCGATAACGCACTGATAAGCCTGGACTCAGAAGAGCCAGAAATTGAAAAGAGCGAGCCCTTATATCAGGAGATTACAAGCAAGATATCAACCAAGGCAAAACCTATTTTAACGCTCTTTATTAGCTTAAATCTTGCTGTTGGTGGTTATTTTTTGTACCAGGATTATGCTTACTCAGGTTTATCCCAGATCTCACCATATATGAAAGATTCGTTTATATCATCAGATTACCATTTAAAGGTCTTGGAGAGTCGGGCTGGTAATAATATCAACCTGATCACTTTAAGGGATCATACTGCGCCTAAGCTATTATTGAACCTTATTAGTCAACTGAATACCGATATGACGCTATTTTATCAAGTTGAAGGTAAGAAGGTTTACTTCGCCTATGCGTTAGAAGATGTATCGCAAAACTCTTATGCCAATAACTATATAATCTCAGTTCACTCTCAAAATGAAAAAATTAAAAATATCCTTGAAAAATTTTAATAAGTATCACTTTTTCTTTCTGTTAAGTTTAGTTTTTATGCTTTTTTCTTTTATTAGGCATTATACGCATCAGAATCGTCACAACTTAAGCTTTGTCTACAACTATAAACAGTACGTTGAAAGAAAGAACGGGCTCAAACTCAAGACATTAAGCTCGACCAACTTTACTGATGAGCACTTTTCCATCATGTCTTACTCTTTTTCGAATAGCGGCGATGGGGTGTTATTTACTTCTGAAGCGCAAGTGGTCGAGAGACACAAAAATGTTTTCGAGTACTGTTTATATGATTCTGAGGTAGAGGACTTTACCGAACATAAAACCGACCCTCATTTTGAAGAGCTGTTTTTCACGGCATCTGACATCGTAATGAAAACGCGAACCCGAGATGTGAGTCGTAGTGCCGTGAATTACTTTAGCCAACACATCGTACTTATCAAAGGGGGAATATTTGAGTTCCCAACGTTGGTATCGCGTTCTCGCAGTCAACAATACGTGCCAATAACCTGATGAAACAATAGCTGCCCGTTAATGCCTGTAATCAAAGCACGAGTAAAACAGTAAATGTCCAAGATGTGCTGTTTCGTATCAACCACCTCACTTACCTCGTAATACGCGATTAAGCTCTGCTAACGACTATTCACCAATCCTACACCACCTTGTTGAGCTTTTTAGTGTCATACCTTAGTCTAAATTGTCGACAATCTTCTTGATTGTCGACAGTTTGATCGTGTATTTTATATTCATGTTATGAGATTGTTGACAATTAAGGTCGGCAATAAGAAGTGGGCAGCGTGAATATGAATACCGCGATCAAAGATCTTACCTTAAGTGCCAACACCAAAACGCGAGTTGGAGACAAAGAAAATACCAAGTCAGAAAGCCTGACGGAGTATTTGGTTGAAGCGATAGTCAACGGTGAGTTAGCTCCGGGTAGCAAGATCTCGGAACCAGAGTTAGCTAAACGCTTTGAGGTCAGTCGTGGTCCTTTGCGTGAAGCGATTATGCGTGTCGAAGGGCTCGGGCTCATCGAGCGAATTCCACATGTTGGCGCCCGAGTGATTACTTTTTCTGCTGACAAGTTACTTGAGCTTTACGCGGTTCGAGAGGCTCTAGAAGGCATGGCTGCAAGGCTAGCAGCAAGACACATTACACAAGATGAGCTTATCGGGCTTGAAGGATTATTGTCGACACATTCCCAACATATCGATGAAGTCGAGGGTTCTTCCTACTTTCATCAACACGGCGATTTCGACTTCCATTATCGAATCATTAAAGCCAGCCGTAACAGCAAACTCATTTCTTTATTGTGTGATGAGCTTTACCACTTACTGCGAATGTATCGCTATCAATCGCCACGAGCACAGTCTCGGCCAAAAGAGGCGCTTGATGAACATAAATATATCCTACAAGCAATTCGTAACCGTGATGAAGAGCTAGCAGAAATGCTGATGCGACGACATATCTCTGGTAGCCGACTGCTTATCGAGCAACAAATTCAATCCAAAGATATGGATTAAAAAACTGACAAATAAACATTTAACAGGGAGCGTCATTATGAAGTTATCAGCAGGAGCGAAGTTCCGCCAAGCTGTGCAAGACAATGATCCACTGCAGATCGTCGGTACGGTGAATCCGTATTGCGCAATGATGGCAAAGAACTTGGGTCATCAGGCTATCTACTTGTCTGGTGGAGGTATCGCCAATGCGTCTTACGGTTTACCTGATCTGGGTATTACCACATTGAACGATGTGTTGGTGGATGTGGAACGCATTACCAACGCGTGTGATTTACCTTTGCTGGTGGATATCGATACGGGATTTGGTGGAGCGTTCAATATCGCACGAACTATTCGAGCGATGGAAAAAGCGGGCGCTGCTGCTATTCATATGGAAGATCAAGTGGCACAGAAACGCTGTGGTCATCGACCAAACAAAGCGATTGTTAGCCAACAGGAAATGGTCGATCGAGTAAAAGCGGCAACCGATGCAAGAACTGATGAGAGCTTTGTGATCATGGCTCGAACCGATGCTCTGGCGGTTGAAGGGATAGATAGTGCAATTGAACGTGCGATTGCGTGTGTCGAAGGGGGTGCGGACATGATTTTTCCCGAAGCGATGAATCAGCTCGACCAATACGTGAAGTTCTCGGCGGCGCTGAAATCGGCAACAGGTAAGCATGTGCCAATCTTGGCTAACATTACCGAGTTTGGACAAACCCCACTCTACAACTGCAAGGAACTGGCGCAATCTCATGTCGACATGGTGCTTTATCCACTCAGTGCATTCCGCGCGATGAACAAAGCGGCAGAGAATGTTTACAAACACTTGTTAGTTGAAGGCAATCAAGAAGCGCTGTTGGATTCAATGCAAACCCGTAAAGAGCTTTACGAACACCTCAATTACCACGACTACGAGAACAAGCTGGATCAATTGTTTTCGAGTGAAGAATAAAACCAGTTTCAAATATTAAAACATCAACTTAATCCAATAACGTGAATGGTTAGTCAGCCACATCGGGTCCGTGAAATCTAGTGAGATAGTCGCGGTCACTGAATATAAATAGTCAGCACCAAAGAGTGCAGGGCGGCTAACCCAGAGAAGGAGTTCATCATGTCTGTATCTTTGAGTGATAAAGCAACTGTCGATAATGTTTCAGCGGTAAACCAACAAGCAAGTGCAGCACCAGCGATTGGTGGTGCTGGCCTACGAGGACAAAGCGCGGGCTCGACGGCGCTATGTACGGTTGGCAAATCAGGAACGGGTTTAACTTACCGTGGCTATGACATAACCGACCTTGCGAATCATGCTCAATTTGAAGAAGTAGCACACCTACTATTAAGAGGTCATTTACCCAGCGAAAAAGAGTTAGATGACTACAAAACATTGTTGATTGGTTTACGTGGCTTGCCTCAACCGTTGAAAGACGCTTTAGAGCTTATTCCTGCTGACGCTCACCCTATGGATGTAATGAGAACAGGCTGCTCAATGTTGGGTAACTTAGAGCAAGAATCTGACTTTTCGGAGCAACTATCAGCAACAGAGCGTATGCTTGCGCTTTTCCCTGCCATTATCTGCTATTGGTATCGCTTCAGTCATGATGGAGTGCGTATTGATACACAGGACCAAAGCGAAGCATGCTTGGGTGGTTACTTCTTGAAGATGCTAACGGACAAAGCGCCGAGTGAACTGCATAAGAAGGTGATGCACTGTTCGCTAACGCTTTATGCAGAGCATGAGTTTAATGCCTCTACTTTTGCGGCTCGGGTTTGTGCATCAACACTGTCGGATATCCATTCGTGTGTGACAGCAGCAATTGGTACACTAAGAGGCCCTCTCCATGGTGGTGCGAATGAAGCGGCAATGGAAATGATCCAAGATTGGAAAACCGCCGATGAAGCTGAAGCGAACATCATGAAGATGCTTGCTAATAAAGACAAAATCATGGGCTTCGGTCACGCCATTTATCGCGAGAGCGACCCACGTAACGCGCTAATTAAACTTTGGTCAAAAGAGCTAGCGCAAGAAGTTGGCGACGAGCAGCTTTATGCTGTATCTGAGCGCGTTGAAGCGGTTATGAAGCGTGAGAAAGGCTTGTTCTGTAATGCTGACTTCTTCCATGCTTCTGCCTATCACTTCATGGATATCCCTACCAAACTGTTTACGCCTATCTTTGTGATGAGTCGCCTTACCGGTTGGACGGCACATATATTCGAGCAAAGAGAGAATAACCGCATCATTCGTCCAAGTGCAGACTACACCGGGCCAGAGCATCAAGACTGGTTACCTATTCATTTACGTTAATCCTTCTGTCTCAAGGCGGCTCATATATCGAGTCGTCCTTGAGAACCAATGAATAGAATTTTAGATAATGGTGGATGTATGTCTGATGTGAAAATTGAGAAAACCCCGAGCCTTGATCAAAATATAGGCGTTGAAAATAGCCAATACAGAAAGGCTCTACCGGGAACTGGCTTGGAATATTTCGACGCCCGTGAAGCGGTAGACGCGATATCTCCGGGCAGCTATAAAACCTTGCCTTACACGTCCCGAGTGTTGGCGGAGCAATTGGTAAGACGCTGCGATCCTGAAACCCTAGAAGACAGCTTAAAACAGATCATAGAACGTAAGAGCGACTTAGACTTTCCTTGGTATCCAGCGCGTGTCGTGTGTCATGACATTCTGGGTCAGACCGCTTTGGTTGATTTAGCGGGCTTACGAGATGCGATTGCTGACCAAGGTGGGGATCCAGCCAAAGTAAATCCAGTGGTCGAAACTCAACTGATTGTGGATCACTCTTTAGCTGTAGAACATGCAGGGTTTGACAGCGAAGCGTTTGATAAAAACCGCGCAATTGAAGAGCGTCGCAACGAAGACCGATTTCATTTCATTGAATGGTGTAAAACGGCGTTTAAAAACGTCAGTGTGATTCCTGCAGGTAATGGAATTATGCACCAGATTAACTTGGAGAAAATGTCTCCGGTTATTCAATCTAAACAAGGTATTGCGTTCCCAGATACCTGTGTTGGTACCGATAGTCACACTCCTCACGTTGATGCGCTGGGCGTTATTGCGATTGGTGTCGGTGGTTTGGAAGCCGAGACGGTAATGCTTGGTCGCCCTTCGATGATGCGTTTGCCAGATATCGTGGGCGTAAAACTGACTGGTCAGCGACAAGAAGGCATTACCGCAACCGATATTGTGCTCGCAATTACCGAGTTTCTTCGCAATGAAAGGGTGGTTTCAAGCTACTTAGAATTCTTCGGTGAAGGTGCTCGTGCACTGACCATTGGTGATCGTGCGACTATCTCAAACATGACGCCTGAATACGGTGCGACGGCAGGCATGTTCTACATTGATGAGCAGACCATTCAATACCTTAAATTGACAGGTCGTGATCCTGAACAGGTTGAGTTAGTCGAACTTTACGCAAAGCAAACCGGACTGTGGGCGGATGACCTCGATTCGGCTCAATATGAGCGTGTACTGGAGTTTGATTTATCGAAAGTTGAGCGAAACCTCGCAGGACCTTCGAACCCACATCGCCGTTTACCAACCAGTGAGCTTGCTCAGCAAGGTATCAGCCAAGCTTCTTGGAAAGCGCAACACGCGGAGCAATATAGCGACGAGCAAATGCCAGATGGCGCGGTAATTATCGCCGCGATTACCTCTTGCACTAATACCAGTAACCCAAGAAACGTGGTAGCAGCAGGACTAGTGGCAAAAAAAGCCAATCAACTTGGTCTGGTTCGTAAGCCTTGGGTGAAAACGTCATTTGCTCCAGGATCTAAGGTTGCCAAGCTCTATTTAGAGTCAGCAGGTTTACTTCCAGAACTGGAACAGTTGGGGTTTGGCATTGTCGGTTATGCGTGTACGACTTGTAACGGTATGAGTGGAGCGTTGGATCCTCAAATTCAACAAGAGATCATTGAGCGCGATCTCTATTCCACTGCGGTGTTATCGGGCAATCGAAATTTTGATGGTCGAATCCATCCTTATGCAAAACAAGCCTTTCTAGCCTCACCGCCATTGGTGGTTGCTTATGCCTTAGCGGGTACGATTCGCTTTGATATCGAGAAAGACAGCTTAGGCACTGACAACAATGGTAAACCAATCTATTTAAGTGACTTGTGGCCGAGTGATGCGGAGATCGATGCGGTTGTGGGGGAGCATGTTAAGCCTCAGCAATTCCAACAAATCTACGTGAAAATGTTCCAGCCGGATGGGGAACAGGTAACGACTGAACCGCTTTATGACTGGCGACCTCAAAGTACCTATATTCGTAGACCGCCTTATTGGGAAGGGGCTCTCGCAGGTGAACGAAGCCTATCTGGCATGAGGCCTTTAGCCATTTTAGGTGACAACATCACTACGGATCACCTATCGCCATCAAATGCGATTCTTGCATCAAGTGCGGCAGGTGAGTATCTCGCAAAAATGGACGTTCCAGAAGAAGACTTTAACTCTTACGCGACACATCGTGGCGATCATTTAACCGCGCAACGAGCAACATTCGCCAACCCAAAACTGTTTAACGAAATGGTGAAGGACGCTGGAGAAGTCGTGCAAGGTTCATTAGCCCGAGTTGAGCCCGAAGGGCAGGTTACCCGAATGTGGGAAGCGATAGAAACCTACATGAACCGTAAACAACCTTTGATTGTTGTGGCTGGCGCAGACTATGGACAAGGTTCATCACGCGACTGGGCGGCTAAAGGCGTCCGATTAGCGGGTGTTGAAGTGATTGTTGCTGAAGGTTTTGAGCGAATCCACAGAACCAATTTAGTGGGTATGGGCGTTTTACCTCTGCAATTCAAAGATGGGACGGACCGCAACACCTTACAACTTGATGGTACTGAACTTTACGATGTGTATGGCGACATCCAGGCGGGTTCTGATTTGGCTTTAGTGATCACTCGTAAAAGCGGAGAAAAACTTGATGTGCCAGTGACCTGTAGATTGGATACGGCAGACGAAGTAAGTGTGTATAGCGCTGGTGGCGTATTACAACGCTTTGCCAAAGACTTTCTCGCGCAATAGGAGCCTGTGATGAACATTAAACAGATAAAAGTCCCAGCAACTTATATGCGTGGAGGAACCAGCAAAGGTGTTTTCTTCTGCTTGAATGACTTACCCGAAGCGGTGCAAGTTGCGGGGCCTGCGAGAGACGAGTTTCTTCTACGTGTGATTGGCAGCCCAGATCCTTATGGTAAGCAAACTGATGGTATGGGAGGCGCGACCTCCAGTACCAGTAAAACCGTCATCGTGTCGAAGAGTGATAAAACCGATCACGATGTTGACTACCTCTTTGGTCAAGTAGCAATAGACAAGCCATTTGTCGATTGGAGCGGTAACTGCGGTAATTTGTCTGCGGCGATTGGTCCATTCGCCATTCATACTGGATTAGTTGATTCAAGCCGTATTCCTGAAAACGGTGTGGTCGAAGTGCGAGTATGGCAAGTTAATATCGAGAAAACCATTATTGTTCATGTGCCTATCGTGGACGGTGAAGTTCAAGAGTTGGGGGATTTTGAACTTGATGGTGTCACTTTCCCCGCCGCAGAAATTCAGGTCGATTTTCTAGATCCAGCTGACGCGAGTGGGTCGATGTTTCCGACAGGGAATGTTGTCGATTTTTTAGATGTTCCGGAGTTAGGTTGCATTAAAGCGACTTATATTAATGCAGGAATTCCAACGATTTTTGTTGATGCTGAATCGGTCGGATATCTAGGAACAGAGCTTCAATCCGATATCAACAGCGATCCAAAAGCCTTGGCACTGTTCGAGTCTATACGAGCACATGGTGCAGTTGCGATGGGACTTATTGATTCGCTAGAACAAGCTGAATCGCGCCAGCACACGCCAAAGGTCGCCTTTGTTGCCAAGCCTCAAGCGTATCAAGCTTCAAGTGGCAAGTCAGTTGCTGTGGATGATACTGACCTGCTGGTACGTGCTCTGTCTATGGGGCAGTTGCATCACGCCATGATGGGCACAGCCGCGGTTGCGATTGCTTCAGCTGCGAGTGTTCCGGGCACGCTAGTGAATTTAGCGGCGGGAGGAGGCTCTCGTGACTTTGTGACTTTTGGGCACCCATCAGGAACATTGAAGGTAGGTGCTAAAGCGCTAGAGACAGAAAGTGGATGGAAAATTGAGAGGGCGATTATGAGTCGTAGTGCCCGAGTGATCATGGAAGGTGCCATTCGTGTGCCTTTTCCCAAGTAAAGCGATTGTTGTGTTCGGTTAAATGTTCCGAATACAACGCTGAGAAAAGAGCGCAATCAAGTGCTACTGCCAAAGGGCAGGCGCTTGGAAAATGGATGAATCATGGAGGTGGCACTATGTCTGCTACAAATCGAATGAATAGAGAAACGGATTACATCACCGAGTATCAATGGGCGAAGGAAGATCCCAATTCGTTCTGGGAAACGCAAGCACAAGCAATAGATTGGTTTGAAACACCAAAAACGATATTACAAGCTGACGATAATGGTATTGAACGCTGGTTTCCGGATGGGGTGATGAATACTTGTTGGCTGGCTTTGGATTATCATTGTGAAAATGGCCGAGGTGACAATACCGCGCTGATTTACGACTCTCCGGTTACCGGATCTCAATCCTCGTACACTTACAATCAATTGCGTAACCAAGTGGCTAAAGTCGCTGGGATGTTAGCCACGCAAGGCGTTACCAAAGGTGATCGTGTGGTGATCTACATGCCAATGATTCCTGAAGCGGCAATGGCAATGTTGGCTTGCGCTCGACTAGGAGCGGTTCACTCGGTTGTGTTTGGCGGATTTGCTCCTCATGAGCTTGCCGTTCGAATTGAGGATGCCGAGCCAAAGGTGTTGATTACTGCATCTTGTGGTGTTGAGATTAACAAGGTGCTGCCATATAAACCGATGGTCGATCGCGCAATCATGGACAGCCGCTGGAAGCCTGAAAAAGTGGTGGTATTCCAAAGAGAGCAGTCACTAGCCGAATTGAACAACGAACGCGATGTACTTTGGCAACAAGCCGTTGAGGATGCCTTGCCAAATGTGTGTGTGCCTGTTCTAGCAACAGACCCACTATATATCCTGTATACCTCTGGCACGACAGGCAAACCAAAAGGGGTTGTACGTGATAATGGTGGTCATGCGGTTGCGTTGAAATACTCGATGAGCACTATCTACGATATGCCGCAAGATGGTGTGTTTTGGGCAGCTTCTGATGTCGGTTGGGTCGTTGGGCATTCCTATATTGTGTATGCGCCATTGATTCATGGTTGTACGACCATTTTGTTTGAAGGCAAGCCAGTACGAACGCCAGATCCCGGCGCATTTTGGCGCGTGTGTGAAGAATACAAAGTCGATGTATTGTTTTCTGCGCCAACCGCATTTCGAGCGATAAAGAAAGAAGATCCCGCAGGTGAGTTACTTAGCAAGTATGACTTATCATCACTCAAGTCGATTTTCATGGCAGGAGAGCGTTTAGACCCACCAACGTTGGACTGGGTTGAATCTCAGACGAATAAACCAGTTATCGACCATTGGTGGCAAACTGAGACTGGTTGGGCTATCTCAGCTAATCCTACAGGACTTGAGTCTTTGCCTGTGAAGGCGGGTTCTTCAACTAAACCTGTGCCGGGTTATCAAGTGGAGATCCTCAATGAGTTGGGTGAGCCTGCACAAGCTAATCAACAAGGTTTTGTCGCACTTAAACGACCACTTCCACCTGGTTGCTTACCGACGGTATGGCGCAACCACGATAGGTTTGAGTCGGGTTATTTAAGCCAATTCCCAGGCTATTACGTCTCGGGGGATGGCGGTTACCTTGATGAAGACGGCTATCTATTTATCATGGGCCGTATCGACGATGTGATAAATGTGGCGGGGCACCGTTTGTCTACGGGTGAAATGGAAGAAATTGTTGGCGGTCACCCAGCCATTGCTGAATGTGCTGTGGTTGGGATTCACGATGAGCTTAAAGGTCAGCTACCGCTCGGGCTAGTTGTGTTAAAAGACGGTGTGAAGGTGGATGGCGATGACCTTCAAGCGGAGCTCGTCGGTAAGGTTCGAAATGAGATTGGTGCGGTTGCATGTTTCAAGCAAGCTTTAGTAGTCGAGCGATTGCCTAAGACGCGTTCTGGTAAGATCTTGCGAAGAACCATACGTCAAATTGCAGAAGGTGAACAATACGTAGTACCTTCGACGATTGATGACCCAACAAGCTTAACTGAGATTGCACAAAAGCTCGGAAAATAGGGCTGAGGTTCATTTGATACAGGTTAATAGGCGATCTGATGGGATCGCCTTTTTTGTGTCTGGGGAGAGAACCCTGGCTCACAAAGCACTTAGTGTTTCGTTATGTATAAATTTGGTTATACATAGCCGGTCATTATGTTTCATCTAAACTCGCGTTTATTTATCTTGTTCGTTCGTCTGCCTAATATGGCGTCAATCCAAACGAAGAACGAAGCGAGACTCCTATGACATTCACTAAACCTTTTCTTTTAGCGACACTGATTGTGACTCTTTCTGGCTGTGCATCACCGGCAATGGATAACGAAAATGAGAATGCTGCACGAAATCGTGGTGCGGTAGGCGGTGCGTTACTAGGAGCGACAGCGGGTGCACTGACTGGAGATGCAAGCTTGGCCGTTAAAGGTGCTGCGTTGGGTGGTGTTACTGGTGGTGTCGCGGGGTCAATGAAGGATACGGATGATGCGAGAAATGCTCAGCGAACTCAAGTGACTGCTGATGGCTTGTCGCAAGATAACCGCACTGAGGCGGAGAAGCGAGTCGCTGAAGTTGAAGCGGAAATTAAGTTAATTGAGCTGGAGCAGCAGCTTGCTGAGCTCAAGGAAGGCAAAGACGAGAAAAAAGGCGACGGTGCATAACGCTCGACTCTTGCCCAATAGGTTTAACAACCATCCCATCTCAACGCGAATGACCACAACAACGTGGTCATTTTTGTATCTAAAATACACGGTTCAAACAACGAATTAATTCAATCACTTGTATAGCTAGTGATGGCAAGTAAACTAGACTCTGTTTAGATAATTAATTGGGCTGAGAACCGTACTCATAATGAACGTCACACTAAGAGCTGCAAAGCACACCGATCTAGAGCAACTTAATGAGTTGATGTTTGATCTTCACCATCACCATCATATTGCTTGTCCTGAGCACTTTAAGACGGCTGAAGAGATCGAGCAGGAAAAGAGTATTGCAAGGTACTTAGATGATCCAGAGTGCCTAGTGTATGTGGCGCTCAAAGGGCAGCTAATTGTCGGGTTCATTTCAGGACACTTTTGTGAGCTTATCTCCACAGTGAGTAAGCCGGTTCAGATGGGGAGTGTCGATGAGCTTTTTGTTTTACCGGAATACCGAAAAGCGGATGTTGCACAGGCGTTGTTTAAGTGTATCGAATCCACTTTCGAAGACTATGGTGTAACGCAAGTGTTCGTCGAGGTTTGGGACTTTAACTCTTCTGCCAAGGACTTCTATCAAAAAATGGGGTTCACACCTCACATTCAATGGATGAGAAAGGCTTTGCACAAAACATAGACAGCGATTCTTTGCGTGTTTCATTACAATAGTTCAACTGCGATAGCAGTCTCCATTTCTTCTATTCTTTGTAGGTAAATTCGTTGGCTATTCGATATCTATTGATTTTTATTATTTCTCTGTTGAGTACTACTCCCGCTTTGGCAAACAACACCTTGCCTGATCATATTGCGGGCGCCTTGTGTGTAGTACGTGCTGACAATCAAATTGTGCTAGTTGATGAGCTGATCACGGGGCAATTGTCTCTCCCAGGAGGCACCGTAGTCGCCGGTGAATCACCTGCTATCGCAGCGCAGCGCGAAACCTGGGAAGAAGCGGGGCTATCCGTAACGGTTGGTAATGTACTTGGTTACACAGACAGCGCTGTTATTTATGATTGTATCTCAGATTCTGAGGTGATCAGTTATCAAGCTCGAAACGAGATAGGTGGCTTTGAATTACCTATTTGGTTTGCTCCGCATTATGGCGTCGAAGTGAGCAGGGCGATGTTGCTTCCTCCTACTTCGCTACCAGCAAATGAATACCGCTACCCAGAACAGTGGTCTGAGATTAATGAGCTGTTTCTTTCGGCGACAAACCAGCCTGTGACTTATGTGACGGAGCTGGTGGGTGCAGCGCCAAAAGTTCATCAAGTTGAACTAGGTTGGATTGTCTCGCTGCAAAACATGTTCGATAACTTACCTAGTATCTTTTCTAATACGCTTCTATTGACCGATCTACTCGCAAAACCGTGGGCTTTCATTGTGATTTTGCCATTAATCGCTTGGCATTTTGGTCGCAACTTTGCGTTGAAGTTCGGTTTCACCTTGATATCAGTGACACTACTGACTTTGATAGCGCACCAAGGGTTTGGTTTCCCACGTCCACACGCTTATCTCCCAACATTGAAATTAGTGATGAGCAGTGGTTATAGTTTTCCAAGTTTGTTGGCAGCGCTTTGGGTGAGTTTAACTTTGTTGGTGCTGTGGAAACTAAAACGTCTTTTTGAGCAGAAGTCGATACTGATTGTACTTGCCGGGCTACTTTGGATTATGCTGTTTAAAGCTTATACGGGCAGTGCATTTTTCAGTGATGTGTTGATGGGCGGTTTGTTAGGTGCCTTAACGACTTGGCATATAGTGAGACTTGATAGTAAACCCGATGTTGATATTAGTGTGCTACTGAGCTCCAAAGGCGTGTGGTGGGGCTTATGCCTACTATCAATCGTACTTACAGTTATTTGGCCATTGCCAACGTTCTCATTCTGGGTCGCTATTTTAATGACCATTGCTTGCCTGGTGACGCTAACGGACTCTAAACCTTTAATCGGTCAATTCTCGTTTAAGGTTGTACTAGGCGTGATGGCGATGTTGCTTGCGGGAAATCTATTGATTAGCTGGGCTGGGAGCTTTGTTTCATTTAGTGGCATCGCTTCATTTGTTGTTGAGACATTACGCTTCCCAATTTTGATTTTGTTTGGTGTTGTGGCATTTCGTTTGCCTTGGGCAAGAAAATAGTCGAACGATACTTGTTAACTACAAAAAGGCTGTGCATTGCACAGCCTTTTTAATGTCTACGATACCAGTCGAATGATTACGAGTTAAAGATAAACTTTTCAATCGCAACGGCTACGCCATGATTGTCGTTGCTTGCTGTGATGTGATCTGCCAGTTTCTTGGTTTCTTCCATCGCGTTCTCCATTGCAATGCCCAGACCCGCGTATTCAAGCATATGGTGGTCATTTTCAGCGTCGCCCATACAGATTACTTCTTCGGCTGTAATGCCTAAGTGTTTTGCAATGGCTTCAATACCAACACCTTTGTTCGAGTTCGGATTTAGGAACTCTAAGAAAAAAGGTGCGCTCTGAACAATAGTAAACTGATTCTTAAGCTGTTGTGGCAATTTACTGATGATGTCTGTCAGTTTCGTTGGCTCAGCAACAATCATGGTTTTAATGATTTCGTGGTCGTCTTCCAACTGAGAAAAATCGAATTCGGTAATATCTAAGCCGTTAATGCGCGCCTCAATGCCGGTGTATTCGTTGTTCTCTGGTGTAATTAAACCATGAACTTTGCTGAACGCATGGACATAGCCACCAAGCTGTTCGGCAAGTGCAGCGATTTCTTTTGCTGCTTTACCATTACTGATCTCGCTATGAATGATCTCTTTTGTTGATACATTCTGAACCATAGAGCCATTGTAGAAGAGTACAAAGTCATCCTCGCCGTTAATTGAAAGCTCATCGAGTTTGCTTTGCATGCCTTCTAAAGGGCGGCCAGAAGCCAGAACGACTTTCACACCCGCAGCGCGAGCTTTAGCAATTGCATCTTTGTTCTCTTGAGAAATCACTTTGTCACTGTTGAGAAGTGTACCGTCCATATCAAGAGCAATCAGTTTGTACATGTTGTTCCTTACTAAAAATTAAAAGCTAACGAAATCTAATGGGCGAAAGGATAAGGGAACTTGAAACTTCAGGCTAGGGCTTTGATCAACTGATTTATCAGTACTCATTTGTTTGACCAAGAGGGGTAAGTGCTTTAAGGTCTGCGGTTGATTAATTTCATCAAATGATTGAGCTGAGGGAAAGTTGTACAAGATTAACGAAATGTTTGAAACCATCCAGGGTGAGGGCGTGTTTACCGGCGTTCCTGCTGTTTTTGTTCGTCTGCAAATTTGCCCTGTAGGCTGTTCTTGGTGTGATACCAAACAGACATGGGAAGCTTTGCCACAAGACGAGACTAGCCTTGGTGATATCATGGTTAAGACAGAGGATTCACCGACTTGGTCTTCTATTGATGCTCAAGGAATCGTCAATGAATATATCAAGCAAGGTTACACGGCTAAACACATTGTGATTACAGGTGGTGAGCCATGTATTTATGATCTTGTCCCTCTTACTGAAGCATTTGAGAAACACGGCTGTCGCTGCCAAATTGAGACTAGCGGTACATCCGAAGTCAAAGCGACACCTGACACCTGGGTTACGGTGTCACCTAAAGTGGCAATGAAAGCGAAGCTGGAAATCTTAGACAGCGCTCTACAGCGTGCTAACGAGATTAAGCACCCAGTAGGAACAAGTAAGGACATCGAGCAACTTGATGGTTTACTGGAACGAGCAGAAGTATCTGACGATACTGTGATTGCTCTACAACCAATTAGCCAAAAAGATCGTGCGACGAAGCTTTGTATTGATACCTGCATTGAGCGCAATTGGCGCTTATCAATTCAAACTCATAAGTACTTGAGCATCGCATAGTTTGTGACTTTGTAGAGTACTTAACCGTTGTAGAAAGCTCGTCAGTTTTAGGTAGGAATGGAAATGAAAAAAGCAGTTGTAGTATTTAGTGGTGGTCAAGACTCAACCACGTGTCTAGTTCAAGCATTAAAAGAGTATGACGAAGTTCATGCGATTACGTTTGACTACGGTCAGCGTCATAAACTCGAGATTGAAGTCGCTGAATCATTAGCTAAAGAGTTAGACGTGAAAGCGCACAAAGTGATGGATGTGACTCTATTAAATGAGCTAGCTATCAGCTCTTTAACTCGTGACGATATTCCTGTTTCTCATGAACTGCAAGAGAACGGTTTACCAAACTCGTTTGTTCCTGGTCGCAATATTCTTTTCTTAACACTGGCTGGCATTTACGCGTACCAAATTGGCGCTGAAACGGTGATTACCGGTGTGTGTGAAACAGACTTCTCTGGTTACCCTGATTGTCGCAATGACTTTGTAAAAGCGATGAACTCTGCGTTAGTTCAAGGTATGGATAAGCAGCTGGATATCAAAACACCACTAATGTGGCTAAACAAGGCTGAAACTTGGGCCTTAGCCGATCAATACTCAGCACTTGAGCTAGTGCGCAATAAAACCCTGACTTGTTACAACGGCATCATCGGTGATGGTTGTGGTGATTGTCCAGCGTGTGAATTACGTAAAGTCGGCCTCAATGATTACCTCGGTGACCGCGAAAGCATCATGGCTGAGTTGGTTCGCAAACAGGCTGAGAATAAATAACTTCTGGTAAATCAATAGGCTCGTTATAGGCATCGATGATGCAGTTTCGGCCGTTGCTCTTTGCTTGATACAACGCTTGATCAAGAACTGAATACAAGTCATCAAAGTCACTTAATGCGTTTGAGGTTGCTAAGTAAGCAAAACTCGCGGTTACATTAAGTGGCTTTTTACTTTCTGATAAGAAGACCGTGCTTGATATGGCGTAGTGCAACTCTTCAACACGCTCTCGTACTTCAGCAGGTTTTGTGTCGGTCAGCATGATCACAAACTCCTCACCACCTAAACGACCAAACAATTCACCATTCATTAAGTGTTTTCTTATTTGCTGGCTAACATGAACGAGTGCTCTGTCGCCAGTAGGGTGACCATGTTGGTCATTTATCTTTTTAAACTTATCTAGGTCAAGCAAAACAAGAACGTGTTGCTTGTCCTTGCCTTGACAGCGTTTTACTCGCTTAATTCTTCGTATTATTTCGGTGCGACCGTACGCCTTTGTCATTACGTCAATGGCTGCTTTTGCACGAACGGTTCTGTTTACCAATACTGTAAAGCTCGCTGCACATAACAATAGGATCACGGTGATGTTGTACATCCACCTTTGATGTTCCATCTTTTCAATTTGAATGCGGTCGAGTTTCGTCTGATGTGCCAGAAAGGAGTTTTCCAACTCTTGTTCATATTTAGCGTGAGTTAGGTCTAGTGCTTCAAAGGCTAACCGGTTATCAATATCTCGTGCTTCCATCTGTATGGACGAGTAACGTTGGTAAAAGTAAAACGCTTGCTGGTAATCGCCCAGTGATTGATGAATATCAGAAAGCTGAAGAAGGGATTCTGCGATGTACTTATGCCTTGTAACTTGTTCGGCTAGCGCTAGAGCTTGTTGGGCATAATTGAGTGCTTCTTTCATTAACTTCCGATCTTCGAACATATTGCTGATTGCTAAGTAAGCGTTGATTCGAATGACATTATTGTTGAGCTCGCTGGAAGCAGAAAGAGCGTCGACTAAATAGCTTCTTGCTAGATCATAGTCATTGGTTTGTGTGTACGCTTTACCCAAACCAAGATTGGTTAGAGCGATGCCGTAGTTATGATATGAGGTACTCAGTAGTACTTTAGCTTGCTTAAAATGGGTAATCGCTAAATCATTTTCCCCTTGATTCAGATATAGGTCAGCTAAGCTGTGGTGTACTTGAGCTTTCATTAAATCTGAAGCATCAGCTCTGAGTGCTAGCGCTTCTGTCAAGTACTGCGCCGATTTATCGTATTGCTTTAGTTCTTTGAGCAAATTACCCACATCATTGTAGATTCCAGAAATATCATGCCCTTGTGGAAATAAGTTAATCAATGCTAGATAGGTGTTTAGCGCTGCTTGATAGTCACTACGGAAATGGTGATTGTTGGCGATGACTCGATAAGTCCCAAATTTTGGCAATACAGGGTCGGCGATGTTATGCAGATCGGATTGAAGAGCTGAGCAGTAATAGTTTGCTTGATGGTACTTCGCTTGCTCGTTCAGGGATCGGCATAGTTGGTATTTCAGTAGCGCTCTTCCGGTTAAATCGCTGCGCGATTGCATCTTCGCTAACAGGGTCAAAAAGCCTTGCTGTGCCTCTTCATATTGACCTTTGCCGTCTTTCATCAGCGCAGAAAGAAACGCATTTTCAATTGCCTGGTATTCGCTGTCATTGGAAGCTATGCCATAGAAGGGTTGATCGCGATGACTCATGTATTGATAGAGGAGAGATGATAGGTAAAGCTTATCACCGTAAACAGTCGAGCTCGTATAGCGTGTTTGCAGCATGTTTAACGCACGTTCAGGAGAGTGCTTCAAAGTCGATAGGTAAAGTGCATTCCAATCAGCGTTTGGAGTGTTTATATCAGATGCGCTTGGCAAAGTGATAGGTGAGTCTAAAGAGAGACTTGGACTAACTGGTTGGCTGTGTGTAACAAAACTAACCAAAAATATAAAGCTAAAGAAAAGAGAACGTGTCACAAGAAGCTATCAAGTAGATAAAGAACGATATTCTATGATTAGTTTGATCTTGCTTCAATTTTTGAGGGGTGTTTGTGGCAGGGATTGCGAACGGGATCTCTAATTTATTTAGTTTTATCAGAGAGATATCGGCCGTACAATTTGCACGGCCGATACTTGAAATTAGATGTATAATTTCGCTAGGTCAGAAGGCTCAAGCTCTTTGCCTTCTAGAGATTCGTTCCAGTTAACACCGACTAGTACGCCATCTTCAGCAAGAGTTAGTAGCCAATCTTCGACAAAGATGTCTAGTGGAATTTCTAGTACTTCAAAGTCAGCCCACTCTTCAACGTTGTGAGTTTGAGCATCTTCTTTTGAAGACCAGAAAGGCATCACTTCGCTGTTTTCGAATTCACTTGAGTCACATGCTAGCCAACCTTCTTCGTTGCGAAGGCCCCATACCAGTTTAGTTTCTTGTGTTTCAGAAACGAAAAGTTCTAGATTTGCTTGAGTATCAGCTGTTAGTTTGCTCATGGATTAATTCTCTATGTTGATAACGTGGCAAGATTAACATTATAGACGGCTTAGGTATATGCTATTCAAGGAATTATAACCATACTGAAACGTGAACTTAAGATAACGTTTCAGTATGGTTAAAGTAGGGAGGGTTACTTCTTAATCTTAGTGAAAATATGCCATTCTTCTTTGATATTGCCTTTAAACCCGGCAACGGACGCAACGACTTTACGGTGAAGGGCATGGTTGATTTCAGTGTCATTGCTACTGAACTCAGAATCACCATGACCAACGATATTGACTCTAGAAGGTTGGATACCGTTACTGATAAGTGCGCGTCTAACGTTGGCAGCACGTTCTTTTGACAGCATTAGGTTGTGCTCGGCATTGCCTACCTTACTGGCGTAACCTTGCAATTCAATAGTGGTGCTTTCATAACGCTTCAAGAAGGCAGCCATTTGGCGTATCTGATTGAGGAAAGCAGGGTTAATTTCAGTTGAGTTATTGGCGAAGAGTATATGGAGCTCTTTCTTCTCCGATGACTCGAAATATGAACCACAACCGTCGTTATCTATTTCTGCACCAATCTGCGTATCGGCACACAAATCACGCGCATTGATTACGCCGTCGTTGTCGTCATCTTGTAGATCGTAAATTTGAGTGACAGGCGGAAGCGCACGATACTCAAATTCATCTTCATTGTTGTCAGCTAAAGCATGGGTAGATACAACCATGAAGCAAAGCGATAAAACTGTGTTTGTTAGCTTCATTAATATTCCACCTTTTCATTCCATTCTTCAGGGATCTCAACTCGTAAGCCAGTAAGTAGATTACCAGTTGCGTTCATAACGCGATATTTTGCGTATTGCTCGTCATACTTGGCATCTAAATAGCCTTTACGAGCTTCAAACAATTCATTCTCTGTATTGAGCAAGTCGAGTAGGGTTCGTTTACCGATGCGGTATTGTTTCTCATATGAAATAACCGTATCTGATGCCGAGTCTACGTGGTCAGATAGGAATTCTTTTTGCTGGACCGTCAAATCCAGAGCACTCCAGGAAAGGCGTAAACTCTCTTCAACATTGCGGTACGTGCTCTCACGAAGATCCTTGGCTTTGTTCAGTTGGTACGCGGCACTTTCAGCGCGGTCTTGATCTGAACCACCATTATAAAGATTGTATCTTAAGCGAACCATCGCGGAGAATTCATCACTACTCCCTTCTGTACCTCCGGCATCATCACGCCAGGTTTGCGCTGCTTCAAAAGACACTGTTGGGTAGTTGGTGCTTTTCGACTGCTTATACTGAAACTTTGCTGAATCAACGTCGGCTTGAGCTATCTTGATCACAGGGTGTTGATTGAAGGCTTTTGCTAGGGCGCCATCAACAGTGTATGGAATAGCACCAGCATCGGCGCGAGGAAAGGTTAGACCTAGCGGAGATTGTCCGACAAGTCGCTTAAATTGAGTGTGAGTGTCAAACAAGTTATTTTGAGCTGCGAGTAAGTTACCATGTGCTTTAGCAATACGAGCTTCTACTTGAGACATATCTGCTGTCGAGCCAATTCCTGACTCCACGCGCTTACGAATATCGCTGTATATCTCTTTGTGTGTCGCTAGGTTACTTTCAGAGAGAGAAAGAACTTCATAGGCCTTAACTGCATCAAGGTAGACTTTCGTTACTTCTAATGCGATGTCTTGCGCGTTAGACAGTAATTGATAGCGAACAGACTCAGCGTCTGCTGCAGTACGGTCGATATCATTTGATGTGTTTGAGCCATCCCATATCAATTGGGTTAACGTAATTGTCGCTTCTTTGCGAGTGAGGTCAGTTGTATCGGCGTTCGTGGCAAGGTCCGTGTGCTCATAACCAATACCTCCATCTAAATCGATACTTGGTCGGTAGGCTCCCCCTGATGCATCATTCAAGTAACGTTTACTAATATACTCGTTGTAAGCACTTTTGATTTCAGGGTTACTTTCTAAAGTAAATGCTACAGCCTGCTCTAAGGTTTGTGCGCCAGCCGGCAAACTCAGCGCTATCGCTAATCCTAATGTTGTTGCTTGAATGCAATTCAATTTCCATCTCCCCAAATGGACTGACACCGAAATATGAGCTTTACTTGATAAAGACACAAAATTTAGGTGAACCGCCAAAAAAATAACGTTCGCTCTAGAAGCTGCCGTAAATGGTTGTAAATTTGTTAACCGATCATCGTGCGTTTTATTTTGATTTTGAGCACTGAAATCTTTTATTTGTATTCGAATTATCTTTCGCTGACACAATAACTTATATTGATGTTTTAGGCACCTGAATTGTTACTTGTTGTGAGCATTGTCATTACCTTGCATCTAAGGTTGTTAAATAATGGAATCATAACTATGAATGATGTGTTTTTAGATGTTATATTCTAACTAATATTATAAAAAGATGTCACTATTTTGACGTTGATGACAAAAGATGGTTTTTAGGGGTTAATATGGACATGACGACTTTGAATTTGGCTGGCGCACTAGCACTGGGCCAGCGCATTGTTATTTCAACAGATGGCACGATTAAAGTCCTAGAAGAAGGCGAGCCACTTCAGGCGGGAGATGTCATCTTAGAATCTCTTAATGAATCAAATAGCCCTGAAGTTTCCGCGAAGCGATTCTCACCAGAAGATGGTGAGATTGAACTCGACCAAGATATTGCTGATATATTCGCAGCCTTAGAAGAAGGTCAAGACCCTGCAGAATTAGGCGAAGAGTTCGCAACCGCTGCTGGTCAAAATGGTTCTAGCTTAGGTACTAGTGGTACAATTGAGCGAGATGGCGAAGAAACGATCCCTGGTACTGATTTCGTCACTACAGGTTTCGAAGCGTTGGGTATGTCTCGTACACAAAGCTTGAGCCTGCTTGATGCTTATCGTTTTATCTCAGAATCTTCAACCCAATCAAATACAGCCCCTTTATTTGCAGATTCAAACAATGTAGCCATGGGTGACACGATATCTTTATCGACTGATGAAGATACCCCAGTCAGCGGTACATTGAGTGCTTTTGATGGCGATAATGACACTCTTTCTTTTGCTATTTCTAAACCGCCGGCAAACGGAACCATCACTTTAAACAGTGATGGTAGTTGGACATACACCCCAAATAATGATTTCAATGGTGACGATAGTTTCTCGGTCGTTGTATCCGATGGCCAAGGTGGTACTGATACGATCACTGTGAATGTTGGCGTTAACCCTGTCAACGATACCCCACTCATTACAGATGCAAATGGCAACCCACTTGGCGACAATATAGCCGTAACTACTGATGAAGACACACCAGTCAACGGTAGCATTTCAGCATCTGACACTGATGGTGATTCATTAAACTTCTCTAAAGGCACTGAACCATCCAACGGCACCGTTGTTGTAGATGAAGACGGCAACTGGACCTACACGCCAAACGAAAATTACAACGGCAATGATAGCTTCACTGTTGTTGTTAGCGATGGAAATGGCGGAACAGACACTATTACTGTTGAGGTTGGTGTGTTGCCTGTTGATGACGTGACCACAGTGAGCTTGTCAGCGGATGCGTCAGTCACCGAAGGCGAGAACATCACCTACACGGCGACACTGACGAATCCTGCGGATGGCGCGGTGACGGT